>NZ_JBEXTZ010000023.1:0-95320 GCF_040614195.1 Amycolatopsis sp. NPDC006125 | reverse complement strand
GGCGCACAGAAGGACATCCGCAAGGCCCTGTTCGCCTACAACCACTCCGAGGAGTACGTCAACGGTGTTCGGGAAAGCGTGCCTTGACAACCCTGGTCGGCGACCAAAGATCGGCTGTGGATCGGGGGCGGGGGAGGTCTGGTTGGGTTGGCCGCTCTCGTTGCGTTTCCGGGCGGCGGTTGGCGCGCGGTGTAAACCGATCGGATGACAGCTTGGCCCCTCAGGAACTCCGGAACCTGAAAGTGCGTCTCATTCACGAACTGCCGTTCCACTGGTGAGCGAGGAGGCCGGATGCGCCTGCGCGGTCTCGCGGTGCTCGTCCTCGTCCTGCTCGTCGCCTGTGAGGCCCCCCAGCGGCCCGCCTCGCCGGATCCTCGCTCCGCCGTCGACGAGGCCCTCACAGCCCTCGCCGGGGAAGCCGCCGTCGCGTATCGGGTTCCTGGTGCGACCCTCACCGTCACCAAGGGTGGGCTCGTCGAGGGGCAGGTTCCGGTCCAGGACGACACCGTGCGGGCCCTCCGGGTGGGTGGTTCGCTCTACGTCCGCGCCTCCCCGGCCTACTGGCAGCGGCAGGGCATGTCCGCGCCCCGCGCCGAGCGGTTCGGCTCCCAGTGGACCAGGGCGGACCGCGGGGTGCCGTTCGACCCGGGGCGGCTCATGGCACCCCAGGTGGTGGCCGCCGCGCTGCGGGCCGCCTTGCCCGTGGGCGTGCTGCCCGTCGAGGTGGGCGGCGCGTTGGACCTGGGCGGTCTGCGCGTCACCGCCACCTCGCCCCACCGCGTGCTCAGCTTCCCGCCCGCTTTCCTCGGGCCCATCGCCGGCCAGTTCGGGCCGCACGAGATCGCCCTCGGCGACGTGCACCTGCCCGGCCTGCGCGAACGCCTCGACGAAGGGGTGGCCGAACTCGGGCAGCCCCTCATCGCCGGACCGGTCGTCGCCGCCAGGGTCACCGACCACGAACTCCGCTGCACGGCCGGCGGCGCCTGCACGGACACGGTCCGCGTCGACAATCGCCTGCTCGGCGCGGCCCCCGGGGCGGCCGCGCGCGTCAGCCTCACCTCGGCTGTCACCTCCGACGCCCTCGGCACCCGCACCTGCGCGCGGGAGGTCGTCCTCCCGCTGGACACCGCCGCCGACGTCTCCTGCTCGGTCAAATTCACGCTGCCCCGGGCCGACGGCGCGACCAGGCTGCAGGCCGCGCCGTCGGTGACCGCCGAACCCGTCGCCCTCGTCGACCCCGGCGCGCTCAACCGAGACATCGCCGCCGAGCTAGGCCCGTAGCAGCGGGATCACCGGCGCGAACTCCTCCATCGCCATCTCGAACACCGTGAAGTACGTGAACCCGTACCGCTCGCGCATCGCCCGGATCTTCGCCGCGATCTGCTCCGGCGTCCCGGCCAGCATCTGCGGCGCGTCCACCAGCCGGGCGGCCGACCAGCCCAGCTCCGACGGCACCCCGGCCAGCCACTCCTCCAGCGCCGGAACCGGGTCGTCGGCCACCACGACGTTCTGGATCAGCATGTTGTGCTGCACCTGCCGATCGCCGGCCCGCTCGCGGAAGAACCCGACCCGGTCGTCCAGCTCCGCGGCGGAGGCCAGGTCGAACGTCCCCGGCGGGTAGCCGCGCGCGTGCTTCAACCCGGCGAACCCGACGATGTCCGCGTGCTCCGCCGCCAGCCGCAGCACCCCGTTGCTGTTGCCCGCGATCAGCAGCGGCGGCGCGTCGTCCAGGCGGTCCCGCAGCACCTCGATCGTCCGGGCCAGGTGCTTGATCCGCTCGGCGGGCGGCGCGAACGGCAGCCCGGCGTCGTCGAACTCGGACTTCATGTGCCCGGACCCGAGCCCGACGTCCAGCCGTCCGCCGGTGAGCAGCGCGGTCGAGGCGACCTCCCGCGCCAGCAGCACCGGGTTGTAGAAGGGCGCGTTGAGCACCATGTGCCCCACCCGCACCCGGTCGGTGGCCTGCGCGGCGGCGACCAGCGCCGGGAACGGCGCGGGCATGCCCAGGTGGTCGGGGATGGTGATGGTGTCGTAGCCCAGCTCCTCGGCGCGACGGCACTTGGCCGCCCAGTCGTCGCGCCCGGTCAGGAACCGCAGGGAAACACCGAAGCGGTAGTCGTTCATGCCCGTGACGCTAGGCAGGAAAAAGCCCTTCCGCCGCCGGTTTCGCCAGCGGCGGAAGGGCCAGGGGAGAACTCAGGCGTTGCCGTCGAACAGGCTGGTGACCGAGCCGTCCTCGAACACCTGCTGGATCGCCTCCGCCAGCAGCGGCGCGATCGACAGGACCGTCAGGTTCGGGAACCGCTTCTCCGGCGCGATCGGCAGCGAGTTCGTGACGATGACCTCGCGCGCCTTGCAGTTGGACAGCCGCTCGGTGGCCGGGTCGGAGAGGATGCCGTGCGTGGTCGCGATGACGACGTCCGCGGCGCCCTCGGCGAGCAGCGCGTCGGTGGCCTTCACGATCGTGCCGCCGGTGTCGATCATGTCGTCCACCAGGATGCACAGCTTGCCCTCGACCTGGCCGACGACGCGGTTGGCCACGGCCTGGTTCGGCTTGTCGGGGTCACGCGTCTTGTGGATGAACGCGATCGGCCGGTCGCCCAGCTGGGCGGCCCACTTCTCGGCCAGCCGCACGCGGCCGGAGTCCGGCGAGACCACGGCGATGTCGGCGTCGCCGTAGGTCTTCTTGATGTGATCGGCCAGCAGGGTCTGCGCGAACAGGTGGTCCACCGGTCCGTCGAAGAAGCCCTGGATCTGCGCGGTGTGCAGGTCGACCGTCATGATCCGGTCGGCGCCCGCGGTCTTGAACAGGTCGGCGATCAGCCGGGCCGAGATCGGCTCGCGGCCCTTGTGCTTCTTGTCCTGCCGCGCGTACGGGTAGAACGGCATGACCACGGTGATGCGCTTGGCGCTGGCGCGCTTGAGCGCGTCCACCATGATCAGCTGCTCCATCACCCACTCGTTGATGGGCGTGGTGTGGCTCTGGATGACGAAGGCGTCCGTGCCGCGGACCGACTCCTCGAAACGCACGAACAGCTCGCCGTTGGCGAACGTGTGCGCCGTCTGCGGGGTGATCGTCACGTTGAGGTGCTCAGCGACCTCCTCCGCGAGTTCCCGGTGTGCGCGGCCGGAGAAGAGCATCAGGTTCTTCTTCGGCGTGCCGGACTTAGGACTCATCAGACGACTCCCGCTCGGTCTCTTCCTTGTTTTCCTGCGCGGCGAGCGCAGCCTGAGCCGCCTCCGCCGCTGGAGTACCCGGCCTGCGCCGGGGCACCCAGCCTTCAATATTGCGCTGTGGTCCAGTCGACACCGCCAGCGCCCCCGGCGGGACGTTCCGCCTGATCACAGTGCCAGCGCCTGAGTACGCACCGTCACCAACGGTGACCGGCGCGACGAACATGTTGTCCGATCCGGTCTTGACATGGGAACCGATGGTGGTGTGGTGCTTGCGCACGCCGTCGTAGTTGACGAACACGCTGGACGCGCCGATGTTGCTGTACTCGCCGATCGTGGCGTCCCCGACGTAGGTCAGGTGCGGCACCTTGGTGCCGGTGCCGATGTCGGCGTTCTTGGTCTCGACGAACGTGCCGATCTTGCCCTTGTCGCCCAGCTTGGTGCCCGGCCGCAGGTAGGCGAACGGGCCGACGCTCGCGCCCGCGCCGATCTCGGAGTCGTAGCCGTGCGCGCGGACCACCTGGGCGCCGGCGCCGACGGTGACGCCGGTGAGCGTGGTGTCCGGCCCGATCACCGCGCCCTCGCCGACCTTCGTGCCGCCCTTGAGCTGCACGCCCGGCTCGATCACCACGTCACGGGCCAGTTCGACGTCCACGTCCAGCCACACCGACGCCGGGTCGACCACGGTGACCCCGGCGCGCTGCCAGCGCTGCACGAGGCGGCGGTTCAGCTCGGCGCCGATCGCGGCGAGCTGGACGCGGTCGTTGACGCCCTCGGTCAGCCACGGGTCGTCCACGACGAGCGCGCCGACGCCACGGCCGTCGCCGCGGGCGATCGCCAGCACGTCGGTCAGGTACAGCTCGCCCTGTGCGTTGTCGGTGGACAGCCGGGTCAGCGCGTCGGCCAGCACGGCCGCGTCGAACGCGTAGACGCCGGAGTTGATCTCGTCGATCTCCAGCTGCTCCGGCGACGCGTCCTTCTGCTCGACGATCGCGGTGACCGCGCCGGCCGCATCGCGCACGATCCGGCCGTAACCGGTCGGGTCGGCGACCACGGACGTCAGAACCGTGACCGCGTGGCCGTTCTCGCGGTGCTCGGCCAGCAGCGCGGCCATGGTCTCGGTGTCCAGCAACGGGACGTCGCCGTAGCTGACGAGAACTGTGCCCGAAAGTCCTTCCGGCAGAACGGACAAAGCACACGAAACCGCGTCGCCGGTGCCATTCTGCTTCTCCTGCACCGCGGTCGCGACGGGCCGCCCGAGCGCCTCGCCGACCTTGCCCAGGTGCTCGGTGACGGCCTCCCGGCCGTGTCCGACGACGACGACCAGGTGGTCCGGCGAAAGCCCGGCTGCGGCCCGCACGGCGTGCTCGACCAGCGGCCTCCCGGCCAGCGGGTGCAGCACCTTCGGGGTGTTCGAACGCATCCGGGTGCCCTCGCCCGCGGCGAGGATGACAGTGCTCAGCGGGCCGGTCACGGCACTCCCAACGAATACGGGACGGGTGGTGGCGGGGCCCGATCCTACGTGTCCTGCCTGGCAGCCGGCTGTGGGTCGCCCTCGGAGCCGGGTTCCGCCTCTGCGATAAGGGACTCGCCCGCCGTCGACTGGGCCGTCGCGACCTGGTTCCCGCCGCCGCGTTTCGCCTGGTACATCGCGGCGTCGGCGCGGGCGAGCACCTGGTCGGCCCGCTCCTGCGGGCGCAGCGACACCAGTCCCACCGAAAGGGTTACCCCGTGCGACAGGTGGTGGGGCAGCGAGTCGACCGCGGTGACCGCCCGGCCCAGCGCCTGCTTGGCCGCCGAGACCGGCGCGCCGGGCAGCAGCGCGACGAACTCGTCGCCGCCGTAGCGGGCCACGATGTCGTCACCGCGCAACGCGTCCCGCAGCGTCGAGGCGACCACGCGCAGCACGTCGTCGCCCTCGGCGTGCGAGTGCTGGTCGTTGACGCCTTTGAAGCCGTCCAGGTCGATCAGCGCGACCGCGAGCGGCTGGGCGGTGGTCGACGCGGACAGCGTGCGCAGGTGCTCGTCCAGCGCGCGCCGGTTGGGCAGGCCGGTCAGCGGGTCCTGCAGCGCCTGCTGGCTGATCGCGCCGTGCTGCGCGGACAGCCGCTCGTGCTCGCGGCGCGTGTCCAGGGTCGCCAGCTGCGACTCCCGCATGTGCCACAGCTCGACCTCCAGCGCGGCCGAGTACTCCGCCAGCGCCCGCGACGACTCGCTGTCGGCGTCGCTGTCCAGCCGCGCGATCTCCCGCATCAGGTGCAGGTTCATCGACGGCATCGAGTTGTCCTCGGCGAGGGTGAGTTTCGTGGCGTGCAGCGCCTTCAGCGCGTCGTCGTGCTGGCCTGCGTGCTCCAGGCAGCGAGCCAGCGCGATCGTGACGATCACCTGCTCGTGCGGGTAGCCCGGCTCGATCAGCAACCGCCGCAGCCGGTCGACGTGCGCCGGCTCCGGCGCGGCCAGCGCGAGGGCGGCCGCCAGCACGCCCACCTGGTCGACCGCGGCCACGCCGATCTTCCGCGGGAACAGCGACTCGGCGAACGGGGCCTCGACCGCGACGGCCATCGAGGCGGCCGTGCTGAACTTCGCGGCCGCCTCCTCGTGCCGCGCGACCCGCTCCAGCCGCAGGCCCCAGCCCAGCAGCATCTTGATGCGGTTCATCAGCTGCAGCGTGATCTCGTGCGGACCGGCGGTCTCCCGGATGGCCTGGTGGGCCCTCGCGATGACCTCCTCGGCCGCCTCGTACACGCCCAGCTGGTTGAGCACGATCCAGCAGTCCAGGAGCGCGCTGGACTGGGCCTTGGCCCACTCCCGGCGCGACATGTGCATGTCCGGCGTGTTCGAATCGTCCAGGATCGCCAGCGCCCTGGCGATCTCGGTCAGCGCCGCGTCCTCCTGCTTGGCCAGCACCAGGCGGCGGCCGCGCAGGGCGTGGGCGTCGGCGCGGAACAACGCGAGGCCGTGGCGGCGGGTGTGGGCCAGCATCTCGTCGAGCAGCGGCTCGGCTTCGGCGGCGAGACCGCGGGTGACGAGCCTGCCCAGCGACGCCGCGCGGAGGAGCTGGGCGACCAGGACCGGCTCACCCCGGCGCTGGGCCTCGTCGAGGAGCTCGTCCATCGTCCGGACGATCTCGAGCTGCTCGCCGTGCTCCGTGTGCTGCACGGCGGCGATCAGTTCCCGGGCGCGCCCGGCCAGCCAGGCATCGGAGAGCTCGGCCAGTGCCGGCCGCCTGGTCTTCGGTCTGCTCTCGCCTTGCAGCGTGGCGCACCCCCTTCGGGCACGTCGGGGTAGGGCACGGCAGCTCCGCCGCCAGGACTCGAACCTGAACTATCAGAACCAAAATCTGAGGTGCTGCCAATTACACCACGGCGGATCGTGCCTGGTCAGGATAGCGACGTCGAAAAACCGCGCCAGTCCTGGGGTTGTGTCCGAGGTTTGAACGGCTCCCCAGGGGGCAAAACCTCCTGTACCGTAACTTACGGAAACGTAGGTTAGGACGACCTTTCTCAGGGTTTGCCCAGGTAGGAAGAAGTGTTGCGCATGACATCCACTCCGGTAATGGAACCACCTCAGACCAAGGGCCCGAAACCGGTCATCGCCGGTCAGCGAGGCGCCGGTGTTCAGTTCTCGGTCTACCTCGGCGTGATACTCCCGCTGGCCGCGCTCATCGCCGCCGTGCCGTTCGCTTGGGGGTGGGGACTGAGCTGGGTGGACGTCGGGCTGTTCATCGCCTTCTACGTCATCAGCGGGCTCGGGATCACCGTATCGTACCACCGCTACTTCACGCACGGCTCGTTCAAGGCCAAGCCGTGGCTGCGCGTGGCGCTGGCCATCGCCGGCAGCTTCGCGGTGCAGGGCCCGGTCATCACCTGGGTCGCCGACCACCGCCGCCACCACGCCTTCTCCGACCGCGACGGCGACCCGCACTCGCCGTGGGCGTTCGGCACCTCGCCGCTGGCCATCGCCAAGGGCTTCTGGCACGCGCACATGGGCTGGCTGTTCGAGCGGGACACGAGCAACGCCGAGCGGTTCGCCCCGGACCTGCTGAAGGACCCGGCCATCAAGAAGGTCGACGAGCTGTTCTGGCTGTGGACGCTGCTCACGCTGACGCTGCCGGCCCTTCTCGGCGGCCTCATCACCTGGTCGTTCTGGGGCGCGGTCACCGCGTTCTTCTGGGCCGGGCTGGTCCGGGTGTGCGTGCTGCACCACGTGACGTGGTCGGTCAACTCGGTGTGCCACATGATCGGTGAGCGGCCGTTCGCGGCGCGCGACAAGTCGGCCAACTTCTGGCCGCTGGCGATCCTGTCCTTCGGCGAGTCCTGGCACAACCTGCACCACGCCGACCCGACCTCGGCGCGGCACGGTGTCAAGCGCGGCCAGATCGACATCTCGGCCCGCGTGATCTGGGCGTTCGAGAAGCTCGGGTGGGTGCACAACGTGCGCTGGCCCACCCCGCAGCGCCTGGCGCGTCTGTCGTCGGAATAGGGCCAGCCCCTCGCCCACCACCACCCTCAATGGAAACGCTGCGCGTTGCAGTTACTCTCCATGAGTGGCGGGACGACGTCGAGCGAAGCGTGAGGCCACCGGGGTGCGGCCTCCGGGGCCGGTGCCCCGCGTCCGGATGACGGGCGCGGAACGCCGGCAGCAACTGCTCGACGTCGCCCGCAAGCTCTTCGCCGAGAAGGGCTTCGACGGCACCTCCATCGAGGAGATCGCCCACCGGGCGAACGTCTCCAAGCCCGTGGTCTACGAGCATTTCGGCGGCAAGGAAGGCATCTACGCCGTCGTCGTCGACCGCGAGACCCAGTCCCTGCTCGACCGGATGGTGTCCACTTTGCACGGTGGGCACCCCAGGGCGATGCTCGAGCAGGCGGCCGGCGCGCTGCTGGCCTACGTCGAGGAGTCGCACGACGGCTTCCGCATCCTCGTCCGCGACTCGCCGGTGGCCAGCGCCTCCGGCACGTTCTCCACGCTGCTCAACGACATCGCGATGCAGGTCGAGCACATCCTCGCGCAGCAGTTCGACGCGCGCGGCTACGACGACAAGCTCGCGCCGCTCTACGCCCAGGCGCTGGTCGGGATGGTCGCCCTGACCGGCCAGTGGTGGCTCGACGCCCGCCGCCCCAAGCGCCACGAGGTGGCCGCGCACCTGGTCAACCTGGCCTGGAACGGGCTGTCGCACCTGGAGCACAAGCCCAAACTGCGCCTGGACTGACCGGATTCCCGCTACACTGCGCCACGAGTCGACAGCACGGCGTTGGGGGCGGTGTGGTGAGTGGGGGCCGGCTCCGGCTGAGTGTGCTCGGCCCGCTCCGGGCCTGGCGCGGCGACCAGCCCCTCGACCTGGGCCCGGTCCGGCAGAAAGCCCTGCTCGCCGCGCTCGTGTTGCGCCCGGACGTGGTGGTCGGCGCCGGTGAGCTCCTCGACGACGTGTGGGGCCTCGAACCGCCGGGCACCGGCCGCCGCGTGGTGCCGGTCTACGTCCACCGGTTGCGCAAGTGCCTGCGCGCGAGTGAAGACGAGCCCGCGGACGCCGTGATCGCCCGCGACAGCAGCGGCTACCGGTTCGTCGGCGCCGCCGCCGAGGTGGACACCGTGACCCTGGACCGGATCGCGGCCGAGGCCGCGGCCGCGGAGCGTGCCGGTGATCTCGCCGTCGCGGTGCGCGCCGCCGCAGACGCGCTGGACCTGTTCGACGGTGAGCCGCTCACCGGGCTGCCCGGCCCCTTCCTCGACGGGCACCGGCTCCGGCTCACCGAACGCCGCATCGCGCTGCAGCTCGGGAAGGCCGGGTGGCAGCTGCGCCTGGGACGGCACGGCGAGGTGATCGACGAGCTGTCCGCGCTCGCCGGCGTCCACCCGCACCACGAGGAGCTGGCCGCGCTGCTGATGCGCGCGCTGTACGCGGCGGGACGGCGGGCGGACGCGCTGGCCGTGTTCACCGGGCTGCGCCGCCGCCTCGTGGACGACCTCGGCGTGGAGCCGGGCGCCGAACCGCGCCGGGTGCAGCAGGCGGTGCTGCGGGGTGACGACACCGCGCTCGGCGTCACGCGCAAACGCCCGCCCCGCAACGAGTTGCCCGCGGACGGCGGTGAACTCGCCGGGCGTGCGGACGAGCTGGCGCGGCTCGTCGAGCCGGGCGACCCGGAGCTGGTGACCGTCATCGCGGTCGACGGCGTCGCGGGCGCGGGCAAGAGCGCACTCGCCCTCCGCGCCGCCCACGTGTTGCGTCCGGACTTCCCGGACGGCTGCCTGCACCTGAACCTGCACGGGCACACCGAGGGGCACGAGCCGCTGCGCCCGGCGCACGCGCTGGCCCGGCTGCTGCGGGCGATCGGCGTCGACACCGGGCCGGTCGGGCCGGACGTCGACGAGCTGGCCGCGACCTGGCGGTCGGCGACCGCGTCCTCGCGGCTGCTGCTGGTGCTCGACGACGCGAAGAGCGCCGAGCAGGTGCGGCCGTTGCTGCCCTCCGGCGCGGGCAGCACGGTGCTGGTGACGAGCAGGCAACGGCTGACCGGGTTGCCCGCCGACCGCCGGGTGTCGCTCGACGTGCTCGATGCCGTTGCCGCGGAAGGACTTCTGCGCCGGGTCGTCGGCGCCGAGCGGGTCGGGCGGGAGCCCGGCGCGGTGCGCGAGCTGGTCCGGTTGTGCGGCGGGTTGCCACTGGCGCTGCGGATCGCGGGCGCCCGGCTGCAGAACCGTCCGATGTGGACCGTCGAGCACCTGGTGGACCGGCTCGCCGACGACTCGCGCAGGCTGGGCGAGCTGACCGCGGAGGACCACGGCGTCGAGGCGGCGCTGCGGCTGTCCTACCGCCAGCTCGCGGCCGCCGAGCAGCGCACGTTCCGGGTGCTCGGGCTGGCACCGACGGTCGAGTTCGACGCGCGGGCGGTGGCCGCGATGCTCGGGCTAGCCGAACCGGTGGCGGGGGATTCGCTGGAACGCCTGGTGGACGCGAGCCTGCTGCTGCAGCCGGCCCCTGGGCGCTACCGGCTGCACGACCTGGTGGCGGTGTTCGCCCGGCGGCTGGGCGCGGACGAGCCCGGGGCCAGGGCCGGGGTGCTGCGGCTGTACGCGGCCGCCGCGCGGATCGCGAGCGACTGGGGCGTCCACGACCCGTCGAGCGGTCCGCCGGTGGACGACGTGCCGTTCACCGGCTGGGCGGACGCGGCGGGCTGGCTCGACTCGGCAGGCGGCGAGCTGCCGGACGTCGTCCGCTACGCGGCGGAGGCCGGGGAAGCGGACTACGCGTGCTGGATCGCCGAGGGGCTCGTCGAGTACGTGGTCCGGCAGGGCCGCTACGACGAGTGCCGCGCGGCGCTGGAGATCGCGCTCCCGCTCGCCGAGCAGTGCGCCGACCCACGGATGCGGTCCGCGGTGCGGTTCGGGTTCGGGGTCGCGGAGGGCATGCAGGGCCGCTACGAGCGGAGCCGCCCATGGCTGCACGAGGCGCTGCGGATCAGCAGGCAGGCCGGGGACCGCCGGGAGGAGGCCCGCGCGCTCTGCGGCCTCGGCACGCTCGCGGTGGCGTGCGGCGACACCGGCGAGGCGCTCGCCCTGCTGCACGAGGCCCACGAGCTGGGGCGCAGGCTGGACGACCCGTTCCTGTGCGGGATGGCGGTCGCCAACATCGGCCTGACCCACCTGCGGCTCGGCCGGTTCGACGAGGCCCGCGCCTGCCTGGAGCAGGGGGTCGCGTTCGGCGAGAAGATCGGGCGGCCGCGGGCGGTGGCGATGGCGGTGGGCAGCCTGGGGAAGTTCCACCTGGCGGTCGGACGGCACGCGGAAGCAGTGGGCGCGTTGCGCCGGGCCGCGGGGGCCGCCGAGGAGGCCGGGGACATCGCGCTGACCGCCGACTGCCTATCGATGTGGGGCGCGGCGGAGTCCGGGCTCGGCAACGCGGAGGCGGCGCTGGAGCTGCAGCGGAGGGCGTTCGCGCTGGTCACCGAGCGGACCCGGCCGCAGCTCGAGCTGGAGATCCGCAACCGGCTGGGCGCGAGCCTGCTCGCGGTCGCGGATGTGTCTGGGGCGCGGGAGCAGTTCGAGGTGGTGCTGGCCCGGACCTCGGGTGATCACGTGGAACGTGCGCGGGCGGGTGCGGGGTTGGCGGCGTGTGAGGGGCCGGGCCGATGATCGGGTGGCGCGGGGTGGGCTGGGCGAGCAGCTTTTCCAGGGCGGCGGTGCGCTCCTCGGGCGGGGGCGAGGTGCTGGCCTGGACCTCGGGTGATCACGTGGAACGTGCGCGGGCGGGTGCGGGGTTGGCGGCGTGTGAGGTGACGGGCTGTTGATCGGGTGGCGTGGGTGGGCACCTTCTCCCGCGCCGTTGCGCTCCTTGGCGGCGTGTGACGGGCCGGGCTGTTGATCAGGCGGCGTGGCCGGGCAGGGCCGTCTCCTTCCGCAGGGCCCGCAGGATGTCCAGCTCGCGCTCGATGTCGCGTCGCTTGGCTTCCAGGCGTTCGGCTTGCTCGGCGAGCAGCTCCTCCAGCACGCCGTTGCGCTCCTCGGGCGGGGCCTCCAGGCAGGGGAGCAGTTCGTTGACCGTGGCGCTGGACAGGCCGGCCGCGAACAGGTGCTGGATCAGGACCACCCGCTCGACCATCGAGCTGTCGAAGTCGCGCCACCCGCCCGGCGTGCGTGACGACCGGATGAGCCCCTGTTCCTCGTAGTACCGCAAAGACCGGGTGCTGACCCCGGTGGCCTCCGCCAGCTCCCCGATGCGCATGAGCCTCCTCCAGACCGTCCGCCGCTCCCCATTCTTGCAATTGACACCGGTGTGAAGTTTCACGATGTGCGGTGCACAGCCAAACTCCGTGAAAGGAACCTCCGTGCACTGGTTCTACCTCGGCGTCGCCGTTCTCTTCGAGATCGCGGTCGCCATCTCCGCAGGCAAGGCCCAGGGCTTCACCCGGCCCGCCTGGACCGCCGCCACGCTGGTCAGCGGCGGCATCGCCACCTACCTCCTCAGCCTGGCGCTGCTGACCTTCGACGTGGGCGTCGGCTACGCGATCTGGACCTCCGTCGCCGGCGTCGGGATCGTCGTCCTCGGCGTCGTCCTGTTCGGTCAGCGCCTCGACTGGCGCAAGGTGCTCGGCATCGCCGCCGTCATCGCCGGCGTCGTCGGCCTCCAGCTGAGCGGAGCCGCGTGATGGCGCGCCGCACGTCCACCGCACCCGCCGCCGCCTGGCCCGTCCTCCTGCTCGCCGGCGCCTTCGAAGTCGGCTACGCCCTGTCCGTCGGCGGCAGCCAGGGCTTCACCGTGCTCTCCTGGTCGCTCGTCGCGGTCGTCTTCTTCCTGCTCACGCTCTTCGCGCTGAGCCTCGCCCTGCGCAGCATCGACGTGGGCATCGGCTACGCGGTCTGGGCCGGCATCGGCGCCGCCGGAGCCGCCCTGCTCGGCCCGGTGTTCTTCGACGAGACCCTCACGCCGGCCAAGGCGCTGTGGCTCACGGTGATCATCGCCGGCGTTGTGTGGCTCAAGCTCGCCGACCGCCCTCGGGCCTGATGCGTGTCAGAGCCGTGTCAGCCGGGTGTCAGCGCCGGCCGTGATGGTGGGTCCCAGCAACCGCCACGAAAGGATCCCCGGTGACTCAGACGGTTCCCATCCCGAACGGACTCCCCACCGACCGCGACGCCGGCCCCTTCGACCCGCCCACCGGGTTCACCCGGCTGCGCGAGTCCCGCCCGGTCTGCCCGCTGGTCTTCCCCGACGGCCACGAGGGCTGGCTGGTCACCGGCTACGACGAGGTCCGGCAGGTGCTGGCCGACACCCGGTTCAGCTCCCGCCTGGACCTCGACATCATCCACGTGCCGTACCCGACCCCGGGCATGCCGGAGCAGACCGAGCCGTCCCCGCAGATGCCCGGCCTGTTCATCTCCATGGACCCGCCGGACCACACCCGGCTGCGGCGCAGGCTCACCGGCGCCTTCACCGTCAAGCGCATGAAGCAGCTCGAAGAGCACATCAACGACATCGCCGAGCGGCACCTGGACCAGATGGCGCGGCTCACCCCGCCGGTCGACCTGGTCAAGGAGTTCGCGCTGCCGGTGCCGTCGCTGGTGATCTGCGAGCTGCTCGGCGTCCCGTACGAGGACCGGGAGACGTTCCAGCACAACGCGGCGCGGTTCATGGTCAAGGACATCGAGCTGGAGGAGAAGATCGCCGTCGTCGGCGCGCTCACCGGCTACCTGGCGGAGCTGGTCACCCGCAAGCGCGCCGAGCCCGGCGAGGACATCCTGTCCGACCTGGCCCGGCAGGACGACCTCAGCATCGAGGAGCTGACCGGCATCGCCTTCCTGCTGCTCCTCGCCGGGCACGAGACGACGGCGAACATGCTGGGCCTGGGCACCTTCGCGCTCCTGGAGAACCCGCGCAGATGGCCGATCTGCGTGCGAACCCGGAGCTGGTGCAGGGCGCCGTCGAGGAACTCCTGCGGTACCTGTCCGTCGCCGACGTCTTCTACCGTTACGCCACCGAGGACCTCGAAGTCGGCGGCGAAACGATCCCCAAGGGGGCGACCGTCGTCGTCTCGCTGCTGTCCGCCAACCGCGACCCCCGCCGCTTCGACGAACCGGACGAGCTGGACGTGCACCGCAACGCCCGCGGGCACATGGCCTTCGGCCACGGCGTCCACCAGTGCCTCGGCCAGCAGCTGGCCCGGCTGGAGATGCGCGCCGGGTTCGCCGGGCTGTTGCGCCGCTTCCCGGACCTCCGGCTCGCCGTCCCGGCGGACGAGGTGCGGCTGCGGACCGACATGAACATCTACGGCGTGCACGAACTGCCGGTCACCTGGTGAACTCGGCGATCAGCTTCCGGTAGGTGTCGAAGGCGGGCTTGGCCGTGTAGTCGTCCCGCAGCAGGCCGAACTGGTGGAACAGGCCGGGGTTCGCGCTGTCCGCGTCCCGCAGCGCGAAATGGGTGTAGCAGCTCACGCCCGCGTCGGCGGCAGCGCGGACGACGGCCTCCACCACCTCGGCTTGCCGCTCGGCGGAGCGCCCTGGCCCGGTCGGCCAGCCGTGCTCGGTGATGTGCAGCGGGACGTCCCCGAACCCGGCCGGCGCGAGGACGTTCTCGCGGTGGTGGCGCAGCAGGCCCGCCACCGCCGCGGGCAGCTCCGCCGCCGCGACCGGCTGGAAGACGTCCGGGAAGAAGTCCAGGCCCACGTAGTCCACCTGGCGCACGAACTCGGCGCCGCCCGCC
This sequence comes from Amycolatopsis sp. NPDC006125, assembly GCF_040614195.1. NCBI lineage: Bacteria > Bacillati > Actinomycetota > Actinomycetes > Pseudonocardiales > Pseudonocardiaceae > Amycolatopsis > Amycolatopsis sp. NPDC006125. Next base: position 80,949 of record NZ_JBEXTZ010000023.1, on the reverse strand, counting down.
TTCGCGAGGTCCGCGATGAACGACGCGCCCGGCCCGAACAGCGGGGTGGTGTTGAAGCCGACCCGCAGATCGTGCCCGAGTTCGGTCGCCCGCTCCTTGGCCGCGGCGACCCCGGCGACAATCGCGTCGATCACGCGCGGGTAGTAGCCGTCGAGCACCGGGTTGTCCGGCACGTTCGGCTCCTCGGTGATCTGCAGCGTGCCGGTCACCGCGCCGTACTGCTCGACCAGCCGCCGCACGAACGCGCGGTAACCGTCCACATCGCCGCTCGCGGACTGGTACTGCGCGACGAGGTCCAGCACGCGGCCGTCGCCGGTGTACTGCGCCGCGTCCGCCGGGGTCAGCGTCTCGTGTGGACCGTCCGAAGTGGAGTCGTCGAACCCGAGGTAGGCGCGGACGAGGAACGGGCCTCCGCCGCGCAACGCGGTCAGCGCTTCCCGGATCCGCACGGGGTCGTCGGGCGGTCCGCCCGCCAGTTCGCCGGAGTCGGTCCCGGTGACACCGCCGGGGTAGATGCCGAAGAGCATGCTCAGTCCTTTCCGGGCCAGGTCAGGGCGCCGCCGCGGATCTCGGCGACGAGGTTCTCCACCCACGCGATCTCCGCGCGGGTCTGGTGGAGCGCGTACTCGGCTTCGATGACGTGCAGACGCGGCACGCCGCTGTCCAGCACCGCGGCCAGCCGCTCCTGGTCGGCGTCGGCGCGTTCGGACAACCGCTGCGCGCGCTCGGTCAGCGCGGCCGCGGCGCCGTCCGGCCCGAGCGCGCCGACGTAGGCGATCGCGCCGAGGAACTCGGGGAACTCCCGCTTCGGCTCGCGGATCCGGCTGTCCAGCCTGCGCACCAGCTCGTCGCGGCCGGCGTCGGTGAGCGCGTAGACGGTCCGTTCCGGCCGGTTGCCGCTGCGTTCGGTGCCCTGCGGCGTGATCCACTCCGCCGCGGCCATCGCCTCCACAACGTCGTACAGCGTGCCCCGGTTGATGGCGCTCGCGCTGCGGGCACGCAGCTCCGTGAACACCTGGTACGGGTGCATCGGCGACTCCAGTAGGAGGCCGAGTACCGCCAGGACCAGCGGATTCTCCAGTGCGCGACGTGGCATAGTCGAAAACTACCATCAGACTTCGACCATTACAAATCCACCCAAGCTTCCGCGCCCGAACCCCGTCGTTAGGGTCTGGACCAGCCGTGGACGGGAGGGGTATGAGCGACCAGGGAACCGACGAGGGTTACGCCAGGGGCCTGAAGAACCGCCAGATCAGCATGATGGCGATCGGCGGCGCGATCGGAACCGGCCTGTTCCTCGGGGCGGGTGCGGCGATCGAGACGTCCGGGCCCGCGCTGATCGCCTCATACGCCGTCGCGGGCGTGGTCATCTTCCTGATCATGCGCGCGCTCGGCGAGCTGCTGATGTACCGGCCGGTGTCCCGCAGCTTCGTCGACTACGCCGAGGAGTTCGTCGGCCGCTTCGCCGGGTTCGCCACCGGCTGGGTCTACTGGCTGATGTGGGTGGTCACCGCGATGGCCGAGATCACCGCCGCCGGGATCTACGTGCAGTACTGGTTCCCGGACATCCCGCAGTGGGTCACCGCGGCGGTCGTGCTCGGGCTGTTGTTCCTGGCCAACCTGATCTCGGTCAAGGTGTTCGGCGAGTTCGAGTTCTGGTTCTCGATGATCAAGGTCGTGACGATCGTCGGGGCGATCGTGCTCGGGCTCGCGGTCATCGTGTTCGGGATCGGGCCCGCCGGTGAGCACGCGACGTTCGCGCACCTGGTCAGCGACGGCGGGTTCCTGCCGCACGGCGCGGGCAGCGCGCTGCTGGCGCTGCAGAGCGTCATGTTCGCCTACCTCGGCGTCGAGCTGATCGGGCTGACCGCGGGCGAGGCGGAGAACCCGCGGGTCGTGCTGCCGAAGGCGATCAACAGCGTGATGGTCCGGATCGGGGTGTTCTACGTCGGCGCGCTGGTGGTGCTGCTGTCGCTGGTGCCGTGGACCGAGTTCCACGGCGGCGAGAGCCCGTTCGTGCGGGCCTTCGACGCGGTCGGCATCCACGGCGCGGCGGGGATCATCCAGTTCGTCGTGCTGACCGCGGCACTGTCCTCGTGCAACTCGGGCATCTACTCGACCGGCCGGATGCTGCGCACCCTCGCCGTGCACCGGTCGGCGCCCGCCGCGTTCGGCAAGCTGTCGAAGCGGCAGGTGCCCGCGGCGAGCATCACCGCGTCCGCGATCGTCATGGCGGCCGGCATCCTGATCAACGCGGTCGTGCCGGAGAAGGCGTTCGCCTACATCACCAGCGTCGCCACGGTCGGGGTGTTGTGGACGTGGGGCGTGATCGTGGTGTGCCAGCTGGTCTACCGCCGCCGCAGCGACCGCGGCGAGCTGCCCGCGTCGGAGTTCCGCATGCCGGGCGCGCCGTGGACCGGGTACCTGGCGCTGGCGTTCCTCGCGCTGGTCGTGGTGCTGCTCGGGTTCGGTGAGGACACCCGGGTGGCCCTCTACGTCACGCCGATCGTGGCGGTGGTCATCGGGGCGGGCTACCTGCTGAGCAACCGGCCGTCGCGCGTCAAGCAGCGGGCGTGATGCGCAGGAGCTTGTCGTCGTTGCCGTCCGACGTGGTCACGTACAACGCGCCGTCGGGGCCGCTGCGCACCGCGCGCAGCCGGCCGTACGTGTCGTCGAACTCGGCGGGCAGGTAGACCTCGGTGACCGCACCCGCCGGGTCCACCGTGAACATCAGCATCTTCTGGCCCTTGAGCGCGACCACGGCCAGCCTGCCGTCCAGCGCGCCCCACTGCGGCCCGGACACGAAAGCCGCGCCGCAGATCGCCTCGGTGATGTCCCCGGAGGTCCACAGTGGCCGGACGGCGTCCGGGAACCGCTGCAGGTCCGTCATCGGCACGTCCTCGTCGTAAGAGTCGACGGTGCCGCCCTGCGACGGGTCCCAGCCGTAGTTGCCGCCGGCGCGGATCAGGTTGATCTCGTCGTCGAACGTCGGCCCGTGCTCGCCCACGAACACCTGGCCGGTGCCCGGGCGCACCGCCACGCCCTGGATGTTGCGGTGCCCGAAGCTGTAGATCCGCTGCTCGTTCGGGTCGGCCGAGGAGATGAACGGGTTGTCCGGCAGCGGCGCGCCGGTGTTCAGGTCGATGCGCAGCACCTTGCCGCCGAGGCTGTGCCGGTCCTGCGACACGTCCGGCCGCGCGGTGTCGCCGGTGCCGACGAGCAGCGCCCCGTCCGCGGCGATCTCCGGGCGGCACCCGGAGTGGCGGCCGCTCTGGTTGACCGGCAGCCCGGTCAGCAGGTCGCGCACCTTGGTCGCGCTGCGCTCGTCCGCCGACAGCGTCCAGGTCACCAGACGGACGTCGACCGCGCGGCCGCCCTCCTGGTGCGTCTGGCAGGTGGTGAACCGGCGGCTGGTGGCGAAGTCCGGGTGCACGACCATCCCCATCAGACCGCCCTCGCCACGCGCCCACACGTCGGAGAAGTCGGCCTGGACCTGGGTGACCGCGGTGCCGCGCACCAGCGCGAGCCGCCCCGGCCGCTGGGTGACGAGCATCGAACCGCCGGGCAGGAAGCCGACGTCCCAGCCGTGCTGCAGCCCGCCGGTCACGACGTCCACCTTCAGCGCGAGGCTCTGCCCGCTGACCGTGGTGGGCGCGGCGACGGTGGCCGGGGTCGACGGCAGGTCCTGTGCGGGCGAAGACGAGCAAGCCGTGACGGCGAGGACGGCGAGCAGTACGGCCCCGATGCGGCGCATGGGGTCATTGTGCCCGGTGTCCGGTGAAGTCCGGGTCTTGATCGCGGGTTTCGGTGCGGTAGATCGTCAGGCCCCGCCGCTGGTAGTTGGCCAGCGCGGCGGGCTGCCCGTCGAGCGTGCAGGTGTGCACCCACACGCGCCTGGTCGGCTCCGCCCCCGGCCAGCGCTCCGGCAGGTCCCACGCCCGCCGCAGCGCCACCGTCAGCAGGTGCCCGCCGATCCCGCGGCCGGTGAACGCGGGCAGCAGCCCGAAGTAGGCCAGTTCCACCTCGCCCGGCTTGGTGCCGTCCAGTTCGGCGTACCCGGCCGGGGTGCCGCGCAGGTACGCCACCCAGGTCTCGTAACCGGGCTGCGCCAGCAGGTCCAGCCACCGCTGCCGGTCCCAGCCGAGCCGGTCCGTCCACTGCCAGTCACCGCCGACGGTGGTGTAGAGGAAGCGGTTGAACTCCGGGCTCGGCACCTCGGCGCGGGTGATGGCGACCGGCTCGTCCGGCGCGGCGGACGGCCGGATCGCGGCCGGGTCCGTCTGCTCCAGGTACCAGGTGGTGATCTCCATGTCCCGATCGTCCCACCGCGATCTCCTGCTGGAGGAGGAGAACGTGCGGCCGCGATGCCGAGGTGGCCGGGCGGTGGCGTTCCTAGCGTCGGAGACATGTCCATCACCAGGGAATTCCTCCGGGCCCCCGCGCACACCGGCGCGATCGCGGCCAGCTCACGGCGCCTGGCGGCGGCCATGGTCGCGGGGATCGGCGTGGAGCGCGCGGCGCACGTCGTCGAACTCGGGCCCGGCACCGGGGTGTTCACCGGAGCCCTGCTCGCCCGGCTGGGACCCGGCGCGCGGCTGACGGCCGTCGAGGTCAACCCGCGGCTGGCCGGCGCGCTCGCGCGGCGGCACGCGGGCGTCGAGGTGATCACCGGATCGGCCGAGGACCTGGCCCGGCACGTGCGCACCGCCGACGTCGTCGTGTCCGGGCTGCCGTGGGCGCTGTTCCCGCGCGCCCGGCAGGAGCGCGTCCTCGACCAGGTCGGCGAGGTCCTCGCGCCGGGCGGACGGTTCGCGACCTTCGCCTACCTGCACGCCGCGTGGCTGCCCGCCGCCAGGCGGTTCGAGGCCGCGCTGGCCCGGCGGTTCGGGTTCGTCGGCCGCAGCCGGGTGGTGTGGGGCAACCTGCCGCCCGCCTTCGTGCACCGAGCGGCCGTGACGCCGTGATCGACGCCATCGCCACCCTCCCGCCCGCGCTGGTCTACCTGGTCGCGGCGGCGGTGATCGCCGCGGAAACCGCGCTGCTGCCGGGGATCGTGCTGCCCACTCTGTCGACGCTGCTGCTCGTCGGCTTCCTCGCCGGGCAGGGCACCGTCGACCTGTGGCTGGCGATGGCGGTCGTCGCGGCCGCGGCCGTGTTCGGCGACCAGCTGGCCTACCTGGAGGGGCGCAGGCTGGGCCGGCGGATCACGTCGGCCCGCTGGCGCCGGGTCGAGTCGCGCATCGCGCGGTACGGGGTGGTGGCGGTGTTCGCGGCGCGGTTCCTCGCCGGGGCGCGGACGCTGATGCCGCGGGTGGCAGGCGCGGCGGCGGTGCCGTACCCCCGGTTCCTGCTGGTGAGCATGGCCGCGGCGGTGGTGTGGGTGGTGGCCGCGCTGCTGGTGGGCAAGGCGGGCGGGTCGCTCATCGGGTGAGGATGTGCGCGGTCTCGTCGTCGGCGGGCAGGAACGTCTCCAGGCGCAGCTCCGACACCGTCACGTCGACCGCGGTGGCGAACGTGGTGATCGCGGTGAGCAGCCGCATCTCGCCGCGGGAGGTGCGCAGGACCAGCGGCACGGCGAACCCGAGGTGGTCGGCGTCCAGGTTCGGCGGCCCGGGCAGGTAGCCCTCCAGCTCGGCGAGCAGTTCGGCGTGCCGGGGGTGCGGGGCCTTCGCGTGTTCCTGGCGGGGCCGCTCCAGCACGTGGCGGGCCCAGTCGTCGAAGTTCCCGATGCGCGGCGCCATCCCGCGCGGGTGCAGGGCCAGGCGCAGCACGTTGACCGGCGGTTCGAGCAGCTCCGGCGCGGCGCCCTCGGTGAGGATGTCGGCGGCCTTGTTGGTCGCGACCAGGTCGCCGAACCGGTCCACCACGATCGCCGGGTACGGCTCGTGCCCGTCGAGGAGCCGATCCAGCGCGTCGAGCACCGGGCGCAGCGCCGGATCGGACAGGTCGGTCTCCGGGTAGGTCGGGGCGTACCCGGCGCTGAGCAGGAGCGCGTTGCGTTCGCGCAGCGGCAGTTGCAGCGACTCGGCCACGCGCACGACCATGCCGCGCCCCGGCACCGACCGGCCGCTCTCCATGAAGCTGACGTGCCGCTGGGTGGTGCCCGCGCGGAGGGCGAGTTCGAGCTGGGACAGGCGCCGCCGGGTGCGCCAGTCCTTGAGGGCACTTCCGAAAGCCGTCGTCACCCCGCATGCTTACTACCGGGAGCGCGTCGCCCGCCATTCCCCGCGGGGAATGACCGACTGGAGGTGTCTGGTGCCCGAGCGGTTCACGGACGAAGAGCTGGCCTTCCTCCGGTTCGCGCGGTTCGGCGAGCTGCCGCCGCGCGTGCTGCCCGACGAGCTGGTGGAGGTCGTGGAGACCGAGCAGCCCGACCTGCCGGTGCGGCAGGCGTTCGAGATCGGGCCGGGCGGGCCCGCCTGATCATTCCCCGGCGGGAATTGTCGCCAGCGCGCCCCGGCGACAGCGTGAGGGCATGCAGATCGGACTTCTCCTGCCCGCCGGGCAGGCCCAGCTCGCGGCCGGCGGCACGGTCGCCGACATCGTGGACATCGCCGTGCGCGCCGAGCGCCTCGGCTTCGACTCGGTCTGGGCGGGCGACTCGCTGTCGCGCGCCCGGGTCGAGCCGCTGACCCTGCTCACCGCCGTCGCGCAGGCCACCGAAACCGTGCGGCTCGGCACCGCGACCCTCATCCCCGCCTACCGCCACCCCGCGCAGGCCGTCCTCACGATCTCCTCGCTCGACCTCGTCTCCGGCGGTCGGCTGATCCTCGGCGTCGGCGCCGGGTTCCCCGGCCGCAGCGAGCACGAGTTCGACCTGGTCGGCGTGGACTTCAAGACCCGCTTCTCGTACCTCGACGACACCGTGACGCTGTGGAAGCAGCTGTGGACCGGCCACCCGGAGTCCTTCCACGGCAAGGTCCTGCACTACGACTGGCTGCCCGAGGTGCCGCGCCCCGCCCAGCCGGGCGGCCCGCCGGTGTGGCTCGGCGGCATCACGCCGGCCGCGCTGCGCCGCGCCGGGAAGCTGTACGACGGCTGGCTGCCGTACCCGCCCGACCCGGCCGACTACGCGAGCGGCCTGGCCACCATCCGCGAGCAGGGGCGCGACGTCACGCCCGCCCTCTTCGCGACCGTCCACCTCGGCGGGGGCACGGCGGCGCTGGAGGAGTACTGCCAGGCCACCTACCAGGCGCCACTCGACTGGGTGGGAAAGGTCCAGGTGATGATCACCGGCGGCCCGGACGAGGTGATCGCCCAGCTCAGGCGCTTCGCCGAGGCCGGGGCCCGGCACATCCTGCTGCGCATCGCGGCGCTCGACCCGCGGGACATCGACCACCAGCTCGCGGGACTCGCCGAAATTTTGTCGCCCCTGCGACGTACCCTGGAACACGAGAGCCCCTGATCCCTCCGCCAGCCCGGGCAGGGGTGTGCCCGCGTGCTCCAGGGAGATCGTTTTCGTGTCCGACCCGCAGTTGTCCGGCCTGCTCTCCGCCGTCCTGCCCGATCCCGCCCTGCGCGCGGTGATCGAGCGGGCCGGCGCGCCCCTGCTCGAGCTCTCCGGCGCCACGGCCACCCGCCAGCTGGTGGTCGCCGCGCTGGCGTCCGACGCCGGGGCGGGCCGCCCGGTGCTGGCCGTCACCGCCACCGGCCGCGAGGCCGAGGAGCTGACGGCCGCGCTGGCGAGCCTGATCGGCGCCGACGCGGTGGCCGACTTCCCGTCCTGGGAGACGCTGCCGCACGAGCGCCTCTCGCCGCGCGCGGACACCGTCGGCCGCCGCCTGGACGTGCTGCACCGCCTGCACACCGACCGCGCCCCGCGCGTGGTGGTGGCCACGGTCCGCAGCCTGATCCAGCCGATGGCGCCGGGCCTGGGCAGCCTCGCGCCGGTCGAGCTGCGCGTCGGCGAGGAGGAGGAGTTCGAGCCGCTGCTGGAGCGGCTGGTCGAGCTGGCCTACACCCGCGTGGACTTGGTCGAGAAGCGCGGTGAGTTCGCCGTCCGCGGCGGCATCCTGGACGTCTTCCCGCCGACGGCCGACCACCCGTACCGCGTCGAGTTCTGGGGCGACGAGGTCAGCGAGGTGCGCGCGTTCGCGGTGTCGGACCAGCGGTCGCTGCCCGGCGAGCTGTCCTCCGTCTACGCCCCGCCGTGCCGGGAGCTGCTGCTCACGCCGGACGTGAAGGCCCGCGCCGGCGAGCTGGCCGAGCAGTACGAGGCCGACGCGCAGCTGGCCGAGATGCTCACCAAGCTGGCCGGCGGCATCCCGGTCGAGGGCATGGAGGCCCTCATCCCGGTGCTGTGCGAGGGCGAGCTGGAGCTGCTCACCGACGCGATGCCGGAGGGCACGCACGTCGTGCTGGCCGACCCGGAGAAGATCCGCGCCCGCGCGGCCGACCTGGTGCGCACCGGCCAGGAGTTCCTCGAAGCGTCGTGGATGTCCGCCGCAGGCGGGGGTCAGGCGCCGATCGACCTGGGGGCGTCGGCGTACCGCAACCTGGAAGAGGTCGCCAAACACGCCGGCGAGACCGGCCGGGCGTGGTGGACGCTGTCGCAGCTGACCAGCGAGGACGCGGACGTCATCCGGATCGGCGTGGAGGCCTCGCCCGCCTACCGCGGCGACCTGGAGCGCGCCGTCACCGACCTGCGGGCGCATCTGGCCGCGGACGGCACCGCGGTGCTCGTGGTGGCCGGGCACGGCACCGCCGCCCGCGCCGTCGAGCAGCTGTCCACCGCCGGAATCTCCGCGACGCACGCGGCGGACGGCCTCCTCGACCAGCCCGCGCCGGGCATCGTGACGGTCGCCTGCGGTGGCCTCGCCGAGGGGTTCGTCGCGCCCGAGCTGCGGCTGGTCGTGCTCACCGAGGCCGACCTGACCGGCCGCGGCGCCACCGCCGGCTCGGCGACGCGCGACCTGGGCACGAAGATGCCGTCGCGCCGCCGCAACGCGGTCGACCCGCTGGCCCTCAAGCCCGGCGACTACGTGGTGCACGACCAGCACGGCATCGGCCGGTTCGTGGAGATGGTGCAGCGCACCGTCGGCGGCGCCACCCGCGAGTACCTGGTGCTGGAGTACGCCTCGTCCAAGCGTGGCCACCCCGGCGACCGGCTGTACGTGCCGAGCGACCAGCTCGACGAGGTGTCCCGCTACGTCGGCGGCGAGCTGCCCACGCTGAACAAGCTGGGCGGCTCGGACTGGAAGAACACCAAGGCCAAGGCACGCAAGGCGGTCAAGGAGATCGCGGCCGAGCTGGTGCAGCTCTACGCGGCCCGCCAGGCCTCGCCGGGGCACGCGTTCGGCCAGGACACGCCGTGGCAGCGGGAGCTGGAGGACGCGTTCCCGTTCACCGAGACCAACGACCAGCTCGCCGCGATCGACGAGGTCAAGGCGGACATGGAGCGCGGTGTGCCGATGGACCGCGTCATCTGCGGTGACGTCGGCTACGGCAAGACCGAGATCGCCGTGCGCGCGGCGTTCAAGGCGGTGCAGGACGGCAAGCAGGTCGCGGTGCTGGTGCCGACCACCCTGCTGGCCCAGCAGCACCTGAACACGTTCGCCGGCCGGATGGCGTCGTTCCCGGTGACCATCAAGGGACTGTCCCGGTTCACCGACAAGATCGAGGCGGAGGCGACGCTGGCCGGCCTCGCCGACGGCACGGTCGACATCGTGATCGGCACGCACCGCCTGCTGCAGACCGGCATCCGGTACAAGGACCTGGGCCTGGTCATCGTCGACGAGGAGCAGCGGTTCGGCGTCGAGCACAAGGAGCACATCAAGGCGCTGCGCACGCACGTCGACGTGCTGACCATGTCGGCAACGCCGATCCCGCGCACGCTGGAGATGTCGCTGGCCGGCATCCGCGAGATGTCGACGATCCTGACCCCGCCGGAGGACCGGCACCCGATCCTGACCTACGTCGGCGCGTACGACGACAAGCAGGTCGCCGCCGCCATCCGTCGTGAGCTGCTGCGTGACGGCCAGGTGTTCTACGTGCACAACCGGGTGTCCTCGATCGAGAAGGCGGCGCGCCGGATCCGCGAGCTGGTGCCCGAGGCGCGGGTGGTCACCGCGCACGGCCAGATGAACGAGGAGAAGCTCGAAAAGATCATCCAGGGCTTCTGGGAGCGCGAGTACGACGTGCTGGTCTGCACCACGATCGTGGAGACCGGCCTGGACATCTCGAACGCGAACACGCTGATCGTCGAGCGCGGCGACCTGCTCGGGCTGGCGCAGCTGCACCAGCTGCGCGGCCGCGTGGGGCGCGGGCGGGAGCGCGGCTACGCGTACTTCCTGTACCCGCCGGAGAGCCCGCTCACCGAGACCGCGCACGACCGGCTCGCGACGATCGCGCAGAACACCGAGCTGGGCGCGGGCATGGCGGTCGCGATGAAGGACCTGGAGATCCGCGGCGCCGGGAACATCCTCGGCGCCGAGCAGTCCGGGCACATCGCGGGCGTCGGGTTCGACCTGTACGTGCGGCTGGTCGGCGAGGCGGTCGACGTGTTCCGCCGCAGCGCCGGCGAGGCGCCCGCCGAGGAGGAGGAGCTGCGCGAGGTCCGCGTCGACCTGCCGGTGGACGCGCACATTCCGCACGACTACGTCCCCGGCGAGCGGCTGCGCCTGGAGGCCTACCGCAAGATCGCGGCCGCGGTGGACGACGACGAGCTGCGCGCGGTCGAGGAGGAGCTGATCGACCGCTACGGCCAGCCGCCCGCTCCGGTGCAGCGGCTGCTCGCGGTGGCGCGGTTCCGGCACGTGTGCCGCTCGGCGGGCGTCACCGAGGTTTCCGCACAGGGCAACAACATCCGCTTCGCGCCGCTGGAGCTGATGGACTCGCAGATGGTCCGGCTGAAGCGGCTGTACCCGAAGGCGAACTACAAGGCCGCGATGCGGATGGTGACGGTGCCCAAGCCGACCGAAGGCCCGGCGGGCGGGCGGATGGGCGCGCCCGCGCTGCGTGACGAAGCCTTGCTGGACTGGTGCACCAAGCTCCTGATCAACTTGACCAAGAAGCCCGCCCCCGTCGGTTAGGAGACGCCGTGGTCACGCGGAACGAAGAGAAGAGCCGCTACGAGATCTTCGTCGAGGACAAGCTGGGCGGGTTCGCCGAGTACCGCGAGCGCGGCGACAACGTGATCTTCACGCACACCGAGATCGACGACGCGTTCTCCGGCCAGGGCCTCGGCTCGAAGCTCGCCAAGGCGGCCATCGAGGACGCGGTGGAGCGCGGCAAGACGATCGTGCCGCTGTGCCCGTTCATCGCGGCGTACCTGCGCAAGCACCCCGAGCACGACGCGCACGTGCGCTGGCCGCAGGGGCAGTGAAGTTCGCTCGTCCGGGTCCGGTATGAGAGGGTACGCGGTGTGATGCGGATCATGGGTCGCTCCCGGTCGCTGCTCGCCGCGCTCGTCGCCTGCCTGCTGCTCGCCGGGTGCGGGTCCGGGCCGAGCCAGGTGGGCTCCGCCGTGATCTTCAGCGACCGCGAGATCACCGTGGACCAGGTGCAGGACCTGCTGGACAAGGCCGTGCGCGAGCACCCGGCCGCGCAGCAGCTGTCCCAGCAGCACAAGCTGGACCTGCTCGGCCGCGAGGTCGTGCGCCAGCTGGTGGTCCACGACGTCCTCACGCGCGCCGCCCAGCGGGAGGGGCTGGCTGTCGACCCGCGGCTGCTCGACCAGTTCCTCGCCGCCGACCCGCTCGCCGACCCGGTCGACACCGCGGGCGCGGATCCGTCGCAGCTGGCGCAGCAGATCGCCAACCGGGTGCGCGACCACCGCGAGGTGATCACCGACAGCCTGTTGCTGCAGGCGCTGGGTCAGAAGTACCTCGACCGCATGTCGGTCACGTTCGACTACACGTCGGTGTCCTCCGACATCGGCGGCGACCAGCCGCTGGACCGGCGGGAGCGCGCGATCGCCAAGGCCGAGGAGATGGCGAAGAGCCCGACGGCCGCCGCCGAGGTCATCCGCGCGGACGCGGCCGCGGGGGAGCGCACGAGCACCGGCGAGGCGGTGCCCGCCGCGCAGGCCCCGGACCTCGCCACGCTGGTCCTGTTCGGGGTGCCGCCGGGCACGGTGGTCGCGTTCCAGCCGAGCCAGGAGCAGGCGGTGTGGATCGTCGCGATCGTGCGGGAGCGGAACCTGAACGCGCCGTCCTCGGGCGAGCAGGTCGCGCAGCCGTCGGCGGCGCAGCTCGCGGCCATCGGGCAGCGGCTGCTCCAGCCGTACGTCGAGGAGGCCGGCGTTCGCATCAACCCGCGCTACGGCGTGTGGGATCCTGTGGCCATGAACCTCGCCCCGAGCAGCGCCGAGACCACCGGCGCCGTCGTGCCGGTGAAGGGTGCCGCACAGCCGTGACGGTCGTGCTCCTGCCCTACCCGGACGCCGGGATCCCGCCGGCCGCCGTGCCGTTCCTGCGTGGCGCGCACGCCGTGTACGCGTCCGGGATCGACGGTGAGCTGGCCGATCTGCTGGGTGCGAAGCCCGCGCCGGACGACCTGGCCGCGGAGCCCGGTCCGGTGGTGCTGTTCGCCGCGGACGCGGCGGATCCCGCGGTGGAGGCTCTGGTGCGGGCCGGTTCGCGGGTGATCACCCAGCCGTCCGGGGCGGGCCTGGTCGAGGCCGCGAAGGTGATGGACCGGCTGCGCTCCCCGGGCGGTTGCCCGTGGGACGCCGAGCAGACCCACGACTCGCTGCAGCAGTACCTGGTCGAGGAGACCTACGAGCTGCTGGACGCGATCGAGGAGGGCGACCGCGCCGCGCTGCGCGAGGAGCTGGGCGACGTGCTGCTCCAGGTGCTCTTCCACGCGCGCGTGGCCGCCGAGGACGCCGAGGATCCGTTCGACGTGGACGCGGTGGCGTCCGCGCTGGTCGCCAAGCTGGTCGGGCGGCACCCGCACGTGTTCACCGACGCCGAGCGCGTGCACACCGCCGCGCACCAGCAGGTGCGCTGGGAGGAGCTGAAGCAGGCCGAGAAGCGTCGCGAGTCCAGTGTGGACGGTGTGGCGCTCGGCCAGCCGGCGGTCGCGCTGGCGGGGAAGCTGGGGCAGCGCACCGGCCGCGCCGGCCTGCCCGCGGACCTGTTCCCCGGTGGCGACTCGTCCGCCGAGCAGCTGTTCCGGCTGGCCGCCTCCGCGCGGCGGTCCGGGGTCGACCCGGAGGGCGAGCTGCGGGCGGTGGCGAAGCGGTTCGCGGCCGACGTGCGGGCGGCCGAGAAGTCGGCCAGGGCGGCCGGCCTGGACCCGGCGGCCATGGACGCCGACGCGTGGCGCGCCCACTGGCCTCAGGCGAACAGCGACTCGCCCCAGTAGCCGGTCCCGGTCACCCCGGGCGGAACCGCGAACAACGCCGAGCCGGTGTGTTCGAGGTACTCCATCATCGAGTCCTTCGCCGACAACGCCTTCTGCATCGGCACGAACTGGGTGCGCGGGTCGCGGTTGAAGCAGATGAAGAACAGGCCCGCTTCGAGGTGCCCGACGCCGTCGGAGCCGTCGACGAAGTTGTAGCCGCGGCGCAGGATCCGCGCGCCGTTGAGGTTTTCCGCCGACGCCAGCCGGATGTGGGCGTCCGTGGCGATCAGCGGTTCGCCGTTGGCGCCGCCGACGTGCAGGTCCACCGGGTCGAACTCGGCGGTCTGCCCGAGCGGCGCGCCGGTGCCCTTCGCGCGGCCGACGATCCGCTCCTGCTCGTCCAGCGACGTCCGGTCCCACGTCTCGATGTGCATCCGGATCCGCCGCGCGACCAGGTAGCTGCCGCCGGCCATCCAGTCCGGGCCGTCGCCCGGCGCGACCCACACGTGCTGCGCCAGCGCGGCCGGGTCCTCGGCCTTGAGGTTGTTCGTGCCGTCCTTGAAACCGAAGAGGTTCCGCGGCGTCACCTGCGACGTCGACGTCGAGGCGCTGCGCCCGAATCCGAGCTGCGACCACCGCACCTCGGTGGTGCCGAACCCGATCCGCACCAGGTTGCGCACGGCGTGCACCGCGACCTGCGGGTCGTTCGCACACGCTTGGATGCAGAGGTCACCGCCGCTGCGGGCCGGGTCCAGGTTGTCCTTGGGGAACGCGGGCAGGTCGGCCAGCGCGGCCGGCCGCTTGCCCGCGAGCCCGAAGCGGTCGTCGAACAGGGACGGCCCGAACCCGATCGTCAACGTCAGCGCGGCCGCGGGCAGGTCGAGCGCCTCGCCGGTGTCGTCCGGCGGCGCGGCGCCCGCGCCGCCGACCGCGCCACCCGGGACCACTTCCTGCCCGGCGGTCATCCGGCGTGCGGCGTCGGTCCACTTGCGCAGCAACGAAACCAGCTTCGCGCGGTCCTTCGTGGTCACGTCGAGCGCGGCGAAGTGCAGGTGTTCCTGCGCCGGGGTGACGATCCCGGCCTGGTGCTCGCCGTGGAACGGCACGACCTCCGGCGCGGCCTGCGCTTCCGGCGCGGAGAGCGCGTGGTCGATCCCGGCGCCTGCTGCCGCGCCGGCCCCGGCGAGAGCGACGCCGGCGCCCGCGATCCCCAGCAGCCGGCGGCGGGACACCTGCGTCATCGCGCGACGACCTCCGCCGTCCTGCTCAGCGGCTCGCTCAGGGCGTCCACGGCCGAGGCGAACTCGCGGATCTGGTCCTGGGACAGTTCGGTGTAGTACTTGAACCCGTCGCCGGCGCGCTGCGCGTCGAGCAGGGTCTGCACGTTCTTGAACTGGGCGTCCACTTCGGACACCAGCGCCGGGTCGCGTTCCTGCAGCACCGGCCGCAGGGCCTGGATCGCGGCCTCGGAGCCGTCCAGGTTGGCCTGGAAGTCCCACAGGTCGGTGTGCGAGAAGGTCTCCTCCTCGCCGGTGATCTTGCCGGTGGCGACCTCGTCCATCAGCTCCTTGGCGCCGTTGGCCAGGTCGAGCGGCGTGAGCTGGATGGCCTTGGCCTGCGTCACCAGCGTGGTCACGTCGGCGACGAGCTTGTCGGCGACCTGCGCGCTGTCGGCCTGCAGCCCGGTGACCCACAGGTCCTTCTCCAGCCGGTGGAAGCCGGTGAACTGCTGGCCTTCTTCGAGGTCGGCCTCGCGCACGTCGATCGCCGGGTCGAGATCGCCGAACTTCTCCGCGACCGGCTCGATGCGCTCGTAGTAGACGCGGGTCGGCGCGTAGCGGGCCTTGGCGTCGTCGACGTTGCCGGACTTGACGGCGTCGGCGAACTTCTGGGTTTCGGTCAGCAGCGCGTCGCTCTGGCCGGCCACATAGGTGGCGTAGCTCTTGGTGGCGTCGCCCAGCCTGGTGTTCGCGTCGGCCTGGCGCGTGGCGCCACCGGTGACCGTGAACGCGCCGCGGATGCCGTCGCCGGTCATGCCCGGTTTGCACGCGGTCTGGTACGCGCCGGCGTCGGGCACCTCGACGGTCAGCTTCCGGGTCAGACCGGGTGCGATGTTCTCGACCTCGCCCATGATCCGGTCGCCCTCGGCGTAGAGGTAGAACTCGGTGACCTTGGTGCCCTTGTTGGTCACCTCGAACGTCACGTTGCCCGCGTTCGCGGTCGTCGCCGACACGGTGCACGCGGTGTCGGTGGCGTCGACGGTGATCGGGCCGCCCGCCGCGGTGCTCTGGTCACCGCCGGAGCAGGCGGACAGCACGAGCAGCGCGCCGAATCCCGCGGCGGCGAGTGGGGTCTTGCGCAAGGTCACTCCTTGGAACCGGCCACCGCGGGGGTGGTCCTGTCTGCGGGCCGCCGCAGGAACAGCGGCAGCACGATCACGACGTAGGCGATCCAGGCGATGGCCTGGAGCACGGTCGTCTGCTGCGAGTAGTTGAAGACGCCCTTGAGCAGCGCCCCGTACCACGAGGTCTCCGGGATGGCGGTGGACGCGTCGAAGGCGAGGGTGTGCAGGCCGGGCAGGAAACCGGCTTCCTGCAGGTCGTGCAGGCCGTAGCCGAGGACACCGGCGGCGACGAACACCAGCAGGACGCCGGTGATCGTGAAGAACCTGCCGAGGTCGAAGCGGATGGCGCCGCGGTAGAGGCCGTAGGCGATCGCGACGGCGATGGCGATGCCGACGGCGAACCCGATCAGCGGCTGGGTGGTGCCGCCCTGCGCGGTCTGCACGGCGGCGTAGAAGAAGACCGCGGTCTCCAGCCCTTCCCGTCCGACGGCGAGGAAGGACAGGAGCAGGACCGCGAGCGGTCCGATCGCGAGTGCCTCGTCCATCTTGCCGCGCAGCTCGGCGGCGATGCTCTTCGACGCCTTGCGCATCCAGAAGATCATGGCGGTGACGAACCCGACGGCCACGATCGACAGGCTGCCGCCCAGCAGTTCCTGTTGCTCGAACGACAACTGGGCGGTGGTGAAGGTCAGGATCGCGCCGACGCCGACCGAGAGGAGCACGGCCGCGGCGATGCCCGGCCAGACCCAGCGCAGCGCCGAGCGCCTGCCGGTCTTCACGAGGAAGGCGACGAGGATGCTCACGACGAGGGCGGCCTCCAGGCCTTCCCGGAGGCCGATGAGCAGGCTCGAGAACAACACGGGTGGCCTCCCTGGGCGCATCGGACGGAATAGGTTTAGGTAAGGCTCACCTGAATGTCCATCCCGATCTTGTTCGCCTGAACGGAGTAACCTCGCAAATCCGACTGTGCGCAGAGTGTTTGCGCAGGTAGGGCACATGGGAACGGGTCGATAACGAAGTTGTGTGATCCGCCCGGCAAGGGGACTGGATAACCTGTCCGGGTGGCAGAACCCACTCAGCCGGGGGACGCCCGGATCCGGCGGTTTTCGCTCCGCGTCCTCATCGGGGCCGCGGTGGCCGGGACCGGGCTGGTGCTCATCCTGACCATCGGCGTGACCCGGCCCGGCGGGGACCCGCAGCCGGTCCAGCCCGCGGTGGCCGCGCGGACGTCGGAGCCGCCGGTGGGTGCGACGGCGCCGCCCCCGGCCCGGCTCGCCCCGGAGGACCGCCCGCGGGAGTCGGACCTGAGGGCGCTGGACACGTGGTCGAACGAGGTCGCCGCGGCGACGAAGCTGCCGGCGCGCCTGCTGGCCGGTTACGGCCGGGCGGAGATGTGGATGCGCGCGGAGTGGTCCGGATGCCACTTGTCGTGGGCGACGCTCGCCGCGATCGGCCAGGCGGAGGCGGTCGGCACCGGCCCGCTCCCGGTGCCGGAGGAGATCTGGAAGCAGTGGTCGGCTCGCGCGTCGGGCGACGGAAAGCAGCCGGACCCGAAGGACGTCGACGACGCGGCGCTGACGGTGGCGAGATCCCTGTGCTCGACGGGCGCCGACCTGGCCACCCCGCAGGGCTGGTGGGCCGCGATCACCGGCAGCCCCACCCTGGCGCCCGAGGCGGGGCTGATCTTCGACACCGCCACCACACTCGCCAAGGCAGCACCGCGCTAGCGGCGCGCAGTGAATACAACCCGAGTTGTGTGGTCATCCCGTCGCCTGACACCGCAACGATCGCTTTGAGCCAGGCCCGCAACCCAGGCCGCCAGCGCGCAGCCGACAACGCAACCTTGCGGGCCTGGCTCAAAGTGATACGCCCAAACCGGAAGGCGACGGGATGACCACCCAGCGACCACCCACCCGAGGCGAGGGGCGTGCCCTTGGTCATCCCGGAGCCTGCCCGTCCGGCGAGGACATCCCTTGATCTTTAGAGCCGCACCAACCCCGGCGACGCGCCCAGCCGGAAGATCAACCCTCCTGAAGACGAACCCGCGCATTCACCTCGGACAACGCGTCCTGGTACTCCGGCACCGGGTTCATCGCCCAGGCCATGCGCAGCTGTCCCAGAGCTTCGACCAGCCGTCCCAACCTCTGGAGCGTGCGTCCCAGCACGAAGCGGGCGTAGTGGTCGGACGGGTCGAGCTCGAGGACCCGCGTCAGCGCCTGCTCGGCGCGGTTGAGCTGGGCGGAGTGGAAGTAGGCGCGCCCGGCCAGCAGCTGGACGCTCGGCTTGTCCGGTTCGCTTTCCAGCACCGGCTGCAGCGCCTTCAGCGCGTCCAGTGGACGCCGCTTCTCGACGAGATCCTCCGCCTCGCGAAACGCGTGCAGCGGGTGGCGGCCTGCTGTTCCCCGCGGGGTCTCTGAGTCTTCCATCTTCTGATCGACGTTACCCCCGGAAAGCGCGTTTCGGCAGGGGCGATCAGGGTGGCTCGGGGCGGCATGATGCACTAACCGGTCATGAGCGAAGAACCGCGGTATCTCGGACTCTCGCCCTACCTGTATTACACCGATGCCACGGAGGCGCTCGACTGGCTGGTGCGCGTCTTCGGCTTCACCGAGAAGGTCCGCTACGTGGACGCGTCCGGCCAGGTCTTCCAGGCCGTGGTCGCCGCGGGTGACGCCGAGATCGTGCTCGCCGGGGTCGGCGCCGACTACTGGGAGGCGAAGGGCGTCGACCGCCCGGTCGGGCAGCTCAACGTCGTGTACGTGCCCGACGCCGACGCGCAGCACGAGTACGTCTGCGCGGCGCTCGGGGAGGGCTGCGACGTGCCGCCGCCGCAGGACCAGCCGTACGGGGCGCGGGTGTTCACGGTGCTGGATTGCGGGGGCAACAGCTGGACGTTCTGGCAGCAGATCTCGGACACCGCCGATCTGCCGTCCGGGTGGCAGGAGGTCAGGGCCGGCGAGTGACGCGTGCCTCCACCGGGTGAACGGCGATGGCGGCTACGCTGGTCGCGTCTTCGCTGGACAAACCGATGAGGAGCAGTTGTGGCGGTCATTGAGCAGGTAGGCGCGCGCGAGATCCTGGATTCGCGTGGCAACCCGACCGTTGAGGTGGAGGTGGCTCTCGACGACGGCACGCTGGCGCGGGCCGCTGTCCCGTCGGGCGCGTCCACCGGCGAACACGAGGCCGTCGAGCTGCGCGACGGTGACCCCAAGCGCTACAACGGCAAGGGTGTCGAGCGCGCGGTCGCCGCGGTGCTCGACGAGATCGGCCCCGAGCTGGCCGGTGTGGACGCCGTCGACCAGCGGATCGTGGACCAGAAGCTGGTCGACCTGGACGGCACCCCGGACAAGTCGCGGCTGGGCGCGAACGCGCTGCTGGGTGTTTCGCTCGCCGTCGCGAAGGCCGCCGCCGAGTCGGCCGAGCTGGAGCTGTTCCGCTACCTGGGCGGCCCGAACGCGCACGTGCTGCCGGTGCCGATGATGAACATCCTCAACGGTGGCGCGCACGCCGACACCGACGTGGACATCCAGGAGTTCATGATCGCCCCGATCGGCGCGGAGTCCTTCCGCGAGGCGCTCCGCTGGGGCACCGAGGTGTACCACTCGCTCAAGTCGGTGCTGAAGGGCCGCGGCCTGGCCACCGGTCTCGGCGACGAGGGCGGGTTCGCGCCGAGCCTGTCCAGCAACCGCGAGGCGCTGGACCTGATCACCACGGCCATCGAGAAGGCCGGGTACGCCCCGGGCCGGGACATCGCGCTGGCGCTGGACGTCGCCGCCACCGAGTTCTTCTCCGCGGGCTCCTACACGTTCGAGGGCAGCAAGCGGACGGCCGAGCAGCTAGGCGCCTACTACCAGGAGCTGGTGGACGCCTACCCGCTCGTGTCGATCGAGGACCCGCTCTCCGAGGACGACTGGGACGGCTGGGTCGCGCTGACCCAGCAGATCGGCGACCGGGTCCAGCTGGTCGGCGACGACCTGTTCGTCACCAACCCGGACCGCCTCGAGGACGGCATCAACCGCGGCGCCGCGAACGCGCTGCTGGTGAAGGTGAACCAGATCGGCACGCTGTCGGAGACCCTCGACGCGATCGCGCTGGCCACGTCCAGCGGCTACAAGTCGATGATGAGCCACCGCTCCGGCGAGACCGAGGACACCACGATCGCCGACCTCGCGGTCGCGACCGGGGTGGGCCAGATCAAGACCGGCGCCCCGGCGCGCAGCGAGCGCGTCGCGAAGTACAACCAGCTGCTGCGCATCGAGGAGACCCTCGGCGACGCCGCCCGGTACGCCGGCGAGCTGGCGTTCCCGCGGTTCTCGGCGGAGAGCTGACCGGCGTAGATGACGCAACGCGGATCCCAGCGCGTGAGGCGCCCCCGGCGCACGGAGGGCTCGTCGGCCCGCCGTGCGGAGGGGGCGCCCGCGCGCCGTCCGCAGCTCGCCCGGCGGGTGGCCGCCGGGAAGGCGCGCCTGCGCCGGAGCCAGGGCAAGCCCGGCGCCGGCGCGGCGCGGGTGCTGGGGATGTCCACCACGCGGCGGGCCGCCGTGCTCGCGATCGTGGTGTGCGCGCTGGCCTTCACGGTCGCCGTGCCGCTGCGCACGTACCTCGCGCAGCGCGCCGAGGTGGCCGAGCAGGAGCAGCGGCAGGCGCAACTGCAGCACGACGTGCAACTGCTGGAGCAGCGCAAGGCCGCGGTGTCGGACCCGGCGCAGGTCGAGGCGGAGGCCCGGCGGCGGCTGCGGTACGTCATGCCCGGGGAGACGCCCTACATCGTGCAGTTGCCCGGTGAGGGCGCGGTTCCGCCTGCCGGGCAGGCGCCGGACCCGGTGGCTTCCGGGGATGCCGCCTGGTATCAGCAGCTGTGGAGCACCGTCGGCGGCTGACGGCGCGATGGCTGCGACAATGGGTTCGTGAGCAAGACGGACCTGCCCTCGTTCGAACCGGTCACCGAGGCTGACCGGATCATCATCTCCGAGCAGCTCGGCCGGCCCGCGCGTGCGTTGCGGGCGGTGGCTGCGCGCTGCCCGAGCGGGCACCCGTCCGTCGTGCAGACCAACCCGCGGCTGGAGAACGGCACCCCGTTCCCGACGCTGTACTACCTGACCTGCCCGCGGCTGACGTCGCTGGTGGGCAGGCTGGAGGCGTCCGGGATCATGAAGGAGATGACCGACCGGCTCGCGGAGGACGCCGAGCTCGCCGCGGCGTACCAGCGGGCCCACGAGTCGTACCTCGCCCAGCGGGACGCGCTGGAGCCGCTCGGGCACGAGGTCACGGCGGGCGGCATGCCGGGGCGGGTCAAGTGCCTGCACGTGCACCTCGCGCACAGCCTGGCGATGGGCCCGGGGATCAACCCGTTCGGCGACGAGACGCTGGAGCTGCTCAAGGCGGACTGGCCCAGCGGCGACTGCGCGAAGTAGCTTCTGGGCGCTGGGCGCTGGGCGCTGGGCGCTGGGCGCTGGGCGCTGGGCGCGACTGAGCCGCCGAGAGCGCGGTGCCTAGCAGGGCGCTGGGGGTGCTGCGCCCCGCTTGACGCTGAGCCCACCGACGCTGGCCGCTCTGGCTGCCCGCGGTCGGTGCTGGGTACCCCGCGACTGAGCTACCGGGAGCGCGGTGCCCCGCAGGGCTCTGCCGGTGCTGCGCCCGGCTGGACGCTGAGCCCACCAGCGTTGGCCGCCCTGCTTGCCGGCGGTGGTTGCTGGGTGCGCCCGCGACCGAGTGGCCGGGAGCGTGGTGTCTCGCGGGGCGCTGCGCCCCTGCTGGATGCTGAGCCCGCTGGCGCTACGCCCGCTGGGCGTCGAGTCCGCCAGCGTGACGCTGATGGGCGTCGAGCCCGCTGGCGCTACGCCCCGCCGGGCGTCGAGTCTGTCGGCGGTACGCCCCCGCTGGATGTCGAGCCCGCCAGCGTGACGCCCCGCCGGGTGTCGAGACCGTCGGCGCTACGCCCCGCTAGGCGTCGAGCCCGCCGACGCTACGCCCGCCGCCGAGTCCACCGGCACTCGCCGCTCTGCTTGCCGGCGCTGGGCGCTGCCGGCTGAGCACGCCTCCGTTGAACGGTCCTTTCAACCGGCGCCACCCCACCACTGCACCGTTCGGCCGCAAGCAATCCGCCAATTCGCCGCACAACCCAACCACGCGAAACCCCACGACATTCCCACTCGCCCACCCACCGATGGCCACTTGGTGCCACAAAAACCCGCACCCGCCGCACAAAAACCCCTACCAACGTCGGAACTTCCGGCTAACACTTCTGGCCGGTTCCGACGATCACCTTCTCGGTAACACGGACTTCACATCCCGCGGTTCAGCATCGGATGTGTCGCCGCTCGGGGAGGGATGAGGATGTGCGCCGGACTCGTGTGAGGGCTGCCCGCCGCAAGGCGCGAAGAATCGGCCTGGCCCACAAGACCACGCTCGCCGCGATGGGCGGCGTGCTCGCCGTCATCCCGGCCGGCCTGGCCGGCGGCGGCACCGAGACCTGGACGGCCACCACCCCGGTCGACCAGAACCGCGCGATCGGCCCGATCCAGGGCGCGCCGCCGGAGATCCTGCGCGTCAGCGTCAACGGTGAGCTGCCGAAACCGCCGGAACCGGTCCCGGCGGAGGAACTGCCCACCGGCCCCCTCGGCATTCCCGGCACCGCCCTCAAGGCCTACCGCAACGCCGCCGACGTCATGACCCTCGAGCGCCCGGAGTGCCACATCGACTGGGCGTTGATCGCGAGCATCGGCCGCATCGAGTCCAACCACGCGCGCGGCGGGTACGTCGACGCGAACGGCACCACCCGCGAGCCCATCCTCGGCCCGCAGCTCAACGGCGTCGGCCCGGTGGCCGCGATCCCGGACAGCGACGGCGGCCGCTGGGACCGCGACACGGTGTGGGACCGCGCCGTCGGCCCCACCCAGTTCATCCCGACCACCTGGAACTTCTACGGCGCCGACGGCAACCACGACGGCGTCGCCGACCCGAACAACATCTACGACGCCACCCTGGCCACCGCGCGCTACCTGTGCTCCGGCGGTCTGGACCTCGCCGACCCGGCCCAGCTGCGCGCCGCCATCTACCGCTACAACAACTCCGACGCCTACGTCGAAACGGTGATCCGCTGGGCCGAGGCCTACCGCAGCGGTGTCGCCCTGCTGCCGGACAGCGACGTGCCGGTCGGCGCGCCGTCCGCGACAGCCGTCCCGACCCCGCCCCCGGTCACCCCGCCGCCGACGATCCTCGCCGCGCCACCGCCGAGCACCCTGCCGTCGCCGTCCGGGCGCACCGACCTGGGCACCACCACCACGACCACGGGCCGCACCACGACGACGACCACCACCACGACCACGACGACCACGACGACCCCGCCCCCGGAAACCACGCCGACCTGCGAAAGCACCACGCCGCCGAGCCCGACGACGACCACCACGGCGCCGCCCACGTCGGAGACGCTGCCGCCGTGCGCGCCACCCGAGACGGGCGCGGAGACCTCGACCACGGGTTCGACGACCGGGCCGACCCCGTAGGGTGGGCGCATGCCCCGTGTTGCCGCGATCGACTGTGGAACGAACTCCATCCGTCTGCTGGTGGCCGAGCTGACCGAGCGTCACGACGGCACCTTCGACCTGCGTGACCTGCATCGGGAGATGCGGATCGTGCGGCTCGGGCAGGGCGTGGACGCGACCGGACGGCTGGCGCCCGAGGCGCTGGAGCGCACGCGCGCCGCGCTGAAGGACTACACCATCGCCGCGCGGCGCAAGGGCGTGGAGAAGGTCCGCATGGTCGCCACCTCGGCGACGCGCGACGCGAGCAACCGCGACGAGTTCTTCGCGATGACGCGCGAGGTCCTCGGCGTGGAGGCCGAGGTGATCTCCGGCGACGAGGAGGCCCGCCTGTCGTTCATGGGCGCGGTCGGCGAGCAGGACCCGGACGACGGGCCGTTCCTGGTGGTCGACGTCGGCGGCGGCTCGACCGAGCTGGTCCTCGGCGAGTGGGACGGCAAGCGCGCCACGGTCACCGCGGCGAAGTCGGTCGACATCGGCTGCGTGCGGATCACCGAGCGCGGGCTGAAATCGGACCCGCCGACGTCCAACGAGATCGTGGCCGCGCGCGAGTTCGCCACCGGCGTGCTCGCCGAGGCGTTCGACGTCGTGGACGTGTCGAAGGCCCGCACCTGGATCGGCGTCGCGGGCACGGTGACCACGCTGTCCGCGGTGGCCCAGGACCTGCCCGAGTACGACTCGGAGCGGACGCACCTGTCGCGCCTGACCCCGGCCGACATCACGCGCGTGTCGGGGCACCTGCTGGAGGCCGACCACGACGCGCGCGCCGCGAACCCGGTGATCCACCCCGGCCGGGTCGACGTCATCGGCGGCGGCGGGCTGATCGTGCAGATCCTCGCCGAGGAGATCGGGCGCCGCGGCGGGCCGGCCGAACTGGTGGTCAGCGAGCACGACATCCTCGACGGGATCGCGCTCTCGCTCGCCTGAGCGGTGCGGCTCCCGCACCCGACGAAGGTAGGGTTTTCGTACCGGATCGGGCGATCCGGAAGGTAGGTTCCTCCTCACCCTGATGAGGAGGAGTTCCTTGAGACGAACCAGGTTGCTCATCGCGGCGCTCGCGGTCCCGCTGATCGGCGGGGCCGTCGTTCTTCCCAGCGCGAGCGCACAACCCGCCGCGCTGTCCGGGCCCGCCACGGAGTTCACCGTGCTGGCCTCCGGCGAACAGAGCGTCGCCGCCGCCGAGCAGGCCATCCGCGAGGCCGGCGGAACCGTGGTGCGGACCAACACGGCGGTCGGCCTGATCACGGCCACCGCCCCGGCGAACGGCTTCGTGCAACGCGTGTCGGCCGACGACGCGGTCTACGGCGCGGCGAAGGCGACGGCCATCGGCCAGGCCCCCACCGGCAAGGTCGCGCCGAAGCGGTCCGACGTGGAGAAGGAAGGCCGCCAGGCGCCCAAGAGCAGCGGTGCGACGACCGGCGCCACCGGCACCGACCCGCTGGACGACCAGCTGTGGGGCCTCAAGTCGGTGCGCTCGGACATGTCGCGCACCGTGCAGCCGGGTGACAAGCGCGTCAAGGTGGGTGTGATCGACACCGGTGTGGACGGCACGCACCCCGACATCGCCCCCAACTTCGACCGCGGCGCGTCCCGCAACTTCACCCGCGACATCCCGACCGACCCGACCGGCGCGGTCGTGGACGGGCCGTGCGAGTTCCGCGGCTGTGTTGACCCCGCCGACCACGACGACAACGGGCACGGCACCCACGTCGCAGGCACGATCGCCGCGGCCGCGGACGGGTTCGGCATCTCCGGGGTCGCCCCGAACGTGACGCTGGTGAACCTGCGCGCGGGCCAGGACTCCGGGTTCTTCTTCCTCCAGCCGGTCGTCGACGCGATCACCTACGCCGGTGACGCGGGCGTCGACGTCGTCAACATGAGCTTCTACGTCGACCCGTGGCTCTACAACTGCGCCTCGAACCCGGCGGACTCGGCCGAGCAGCAGCTGGAGCAGCGCACCGTCACCGAGGCCATGACGCGGGCGATGAACTACGCCTACCGCAAGGGCGTCACCGAGGTCGCAGCGCTGGGCAACCAGCACACCGACCTTGGCGCGCCGCAGCCGGACACGACGAGCCCGGACTACCCGGCGTCGTCGGCCCACCCGCGCACGATCGACAACGCGACCTGCCTGTCGCTGCCGGTCGAGGGCCCGCACACCATCGGGGTCTCCGCGTTCGGCCCGTCCGGTGCGAAGGCGGACTACTCGAACTACGGCCTGGAGCAGATCTCGGTGTCCGCGCCGGGCGGATTCTTCCGCGACGGGTTCGGCACGGACTGGTACCGCACCAACGAGAACATGATCCTGTCCGCGTACCCGCGCAACGTCGGTGTCGCCGAAGGCACGATCGACGCGGACGGCAACGTGACCCCCGACGGTGCGGCCGCGGGCGTGCAGAAGGCGGTCACGAAGGACGGCCGGGCGGCGTACTACCAGTTCCTGCAGGGCACGTCGATGGCCGCCCCGCACGCGAGCGGCGTGGCGGCGCTGATCGTGTCCGAGTACGGCCGGGCGGGCCGCGGCGGGATCACGATGAGCCCGGACACGGTGCAGCGGATCATCGAGGGCACGGCGGCGCCGATCGCGTGCCCGGTCCCCGCGACGGTCGACTACCTGGACGAGGGTCGCGATGACTCGTTCACCGCGACCTGCCAGGGCAGCCCGTCGTTCAACGGTTTCTACGGCCACGGAGCGGTGGACGCCTACGCCGCGGTGACCAGGGGAGCCGCATACCTGCGCGGCTGAGGTGGTGGCGGAAGGGCCGCTCCCGCGCGTGCGGGGGCGGCCCTTCTCACGCTGAGCGGATGTGCGTGTACTGCCACCAGCCGAGGGCGGCGCCGACAGCGAGACCGGCTATGGGAGCCGCAGCCGTGGAGATGCTCACCCAGCCGACGGCGACGGCCAGCACCGCCGCGAGCAGCGCGATCGTCGCCAGAGCCGAGCCGACGCGCAGGCGGCGGCGCATCGAGGCGAGCACCGCCGGGTCCGGCTCCTCCGCCACGGCGGCCGGATTCCCCGCCTGCCGGGAACCAACTGCTCCGAGTGGAGCAAATCGCCACCGTGGTGGCGTTTGTCGAACAGCCGCAGCCGGGGTCCCGCTCTTCCCCGGAACCCCGCGAGTCCCACGCTCCTGCGCGTGAGTTCCACGTTCCCGTGCGCGAGTCCCACCGTCCGGCCGTGCCGCCCCACACACCGAGCGGGGCGGCATGCGCCGTCAGCGGTTGCTGCTCGACCGCACGAACTCGGCCAGGTCCTTCGACTGCTGGACCCGTGACGGCTCGTGCACGTACATCATGTGCCCGGCCGGGTAGTAGGCCGATTCGATGTTGCCGCGCAGGTTCTCCGGGATCTGCAGGTGCGCCAGCACGTGCTCGGCGGCGTAGTAGGGCGTCGCGCCGTCGTAGTAGCCCAGGGCCACGTGCACCTTCAGGTGCGGGTTCGCCCGCATCGCCGCGCTCAGCGCCTCCACCGCCGACACCGCGCGGCCCTCGAACTCCGAGTACGACCAGTTCCGCACCACGTCCATCGACAGGACCTCGTACGGCAGGTCGTTCTCGTAGCCCAGCTCGGACCGGACGTAGTGGTTGAAACCGGCCGAATACGCCCCGATGATCCGCGACACCGACGCGTCGTCGCTCATCAGTTCGCGTCCGCCGTCCGGCTCCCACGTCGTGAAGCGGCCGTCCATCCGGCCCGTGGTCAGCCCGCGCTCCCGCAGCAGCTCGGTGAAGAACCGCACGTGCTCGATCCGCAGGTTGACCCGGTCCACATAGGACTCGTCGAGCCCGGTCAGCGACGCCAGCTTCCGCACCGCCGCGGCCTTCTCCTCCGGCGTCAGCCGCGAACCGCGCGACAGCGCCCACGGCAGCTCGCGCGCGGCGAAGTCCTCGGCCTCGGCCAGCACGTCCGCCAGCTTCCGCTTGCCGTGCTTGCCGTGGTAGTGCGCGATCGCCGCGTACGTCGGCACGAACAGCGGGTACGGCTGGTCGTTGCCCTCGGTGAACCGGATCGTGCCGAAGTCCAGCACGCTCGAGATGAGCATCAGGCCGTTGAGGTAGAACCCGTGCCGCTCCTGCAGGTGCCCGGCCAGCGCCGCCGCCCGCAGCGTGCCGTAGGACTCGCCGGCCAGGTACTTCGGCGACAGCCACCGGCCGTTGCGTGACGTCCACAGCCGGATGATCTCCGCCACCGACTCCACATCGGCGGTGAACCCGTGGTAGTCCTTGACGCTTTCGCCCTTCTTCGGCCGCGAGTAGCCGGTGGACACCGGGTCGATGAACACCAGGTCGCTGTGCGCCAGCAGGGTTTCCGGGTTGTCCAGCACGCGGTACGGCGGCGGCTCGGGCGAGTCGACGTCGCCGGACACCACCCGCCGCGGCCCCAGCACGCCCATGTGCAGCCACACGCTCGCCGAGCCGGGGCCGCCGTTGAAGGCGAACGTCACCGGCCGCGAACCCGGCTCCGCGCCGTCGAGCGTGTAGGAGGTGAGGAACACCTCGGCCTTGGCGGTGTGGCCGTCGAACTTGCCGTCGGTGTGCACTTCCTTGCGCAGCACGACTCGTCCGGTTTGCGCGGTGTACGCGAGTTTGCGCCGCTTGACGGTGAGCGTGTGCTGCGTGGTGACGAGGTCGTCGCTCGGTTCGGGCGCGGCCTCGGTCTTCGTCTCCTCTTCGGGGGTTTCCGGCATGATCGCCAACCTAGCGGAGCACACTGACGATGTGACCCGACGAAAGCCCCGCACCCTCGCCGAACTGGACACGGCGGTCAGCGAGTGCCGCCGCTGCCCGCGTCTCGTCGAGTGGCGCGAGGAGGTCGCCGCGACCAAGCGGGCCGCCTTCGCCGACTGGACGTACTGGGGCCGCCCGGTGCCCGGGTTCGGGCCCGCGGACGCGTCGCTGGCCATCGTCGGGCTCGCCCCGGCCGCGCACGGGGCCAACCGCACCGGCCGCATGTTCACCGGCGACCGCTCGGGCGACTTCCTCTACCGGACGCTTTACGACATCGGGCTGGCGTCGCAGCCGACGTCCACCCACATCGGCGACGGCCTGGAGCTGCGGGGTGTCCGCATCACCGCGCCGGTCAAGTGCGCGCCGCCTGCCAACAAGCCGCTGCCCTCGGAGCGGGACAACTGCCGCCCGTGGCTGGTGCGGGAGTTCGAGCTGTTACTTCCGACACTCCGCGCGGTGGTCGTGCTCGGCGCGTTCGGCTGGCAGGCGCTGCTGCCGGTGCTGGCGCAGACCTGGACGGTGCCGAAACCGGCGCCGAAGTTCGGCCACGGCGCTCACTTCGTCCTGTCCGGGACCCCCGATCTTCACCTTTTTGGGTCATTTCACGTCTCGCAGCAGAACACTTTCACCGGACGCCTCACCCCGGCCATGCTGCGCGACGTGCTGAGCCGTGCGGCGGGCGTGGCCGGGCTCCTCTGAATCGTTTCGCGCAGGTCCGCGACCCTGGTCACAGGTGGGGAGGGTCTACGAGCGCCCAGCCGGTGGGAGTGGGAAGATGTGCCTATGGCCGCAGCGAAGTCGGAACCGACTCGGATCCTCATTCTGGGTGGCGGTTACGTCGGGCTCTACACCGCGTTGGGACTCCAGAAGAAGCTCCGCGCCAACGAAGCCTCCGTGACGATCGTCGACCCTCAGCCGCACATGACCTATCAGCCGTTCCTGCCGGAAGCGGCGGCTGGGGCCATCGAACCGCGCCACGTCGTGGTGCCGCTGCGGCGCGTGCTCAAGCGTTGCCACGTCCTGACGGCGCGGGTCAACAAGATCGAGCACGAGCGCAAGACCGTCACGGTGGAGGCCGCCGACGGGCACATCGAGCAGCTGAACTACGACGTGCTCGTGGTCGCGCTCGGCGCCGTGCCGCGGCTGCTGCCGATCCCCGGTCTGGCCGAAGAGGGCATCGGCATCAAGACCATCGGTGAGGCCATCTACCTGCGCAACCACGTGCTGACCAAGCTCGACGAGGCGGCCAGCACGCTGGACCCCGAGCTGCGCAAGCGCCTGCTCACCTTCACCGTCGTCGGCGGCGGGTTCGCGGGTATCGAGGCGCTGGCCGAGCTCGAGGACATGACCCGGTTCGCGACGCGGTACTACGAGAACATCCAGCCGGAGGACATCCGCTGGGTGCTCGTCGAGGCCGCGGGCCGGATCCTGCCCGAGGTCCGCGAGACGCTCGGCGTGTGGACGGTCGAGCAGCTGGAGAAGCGCGGCATCGAGGTCTACCTGTCGACCGCGGCGAAGTCGTTCGAGAACGGCCGGGTGGTCCTCTCGGACGGCACCGAGTTCGACAGCGACACGATCATCTGGACCGCCGGTGTGAAGGCCAACCCGGTGCTGGCCAACTCGGACCTGCCGATCGACAAGCGCGGCCGGGTCGAGGCGACCGCCGCGCTGCAGGTCGTCGGCCACCCGGACGTCTGGACCGCGGGCGACAACGCCGCGGTGCCGGACCTGTCGCGCACCGAGAGCGACCCGACGGCCACCTGCCCGCCGAACGCGCAGCACGCGGTCCGGCAGGCGCGGCACCTGGCGAAGAACATCATCAAGACGCTGCGCGGCGGCCAGCCGGTGGACTACTTCCACAAGAACCTGGGCGCGGTGGCCGGCCTCGGCCTGCACAAGGGCGTCGCGGACGCGCTGAACCTGAAGATCAAGGGCTTCCCGGCCTGGCTCTTCCACCGCGGCTACCACCTCAAGGCGATGCCCACGTTCAACCGCAAGGTGCGCATCCTGCTGGACTGGATGCTGGGCGGCCTGTTCCGGCGTGAGGTCGTGTCGCTGGGGCAGATCAACAACCCGAAGGAAGAGTTCACGCGGGCTTCGAAGTCCTGACCTGCGCTGGGGCTGCGGGGGCCGTTCGCCTAGGCTGACGGTGCCCCCGTAGCCCAACCGGCAGAGGCAGTCGACTTAAAATCGATTCAGTGCGGGTTCGAACCCCGTCGGGGGCACTGGATCGCAGGTCAGGGCGTTGGGGCTGAGGATCGTGAGATCAGCAGCTCCAGCCGGCTGAGCGCGTGATGAGTGGGCTCCAACGCTGGAGGCCCACGTTCGAGAAGATCGGGGGCTGTCGACCTGCACCTCGATCGAAGCACCGCACGAATCCGCGAGATCGAAACCACCCAAGGCGCGCAAGCGTTCGCGGAAAGCGCGGGCGTCCCGGGGAGGCAACTGCGCGGCGGCGGTCAGCAGTGTTCGGCGAAGTTCGTCGGGGTCGGGGCAGCACTCCGGGATTTCGCAGCGCCGGTCGAGGTCCCACGCCCAGTGAGGCCGCCGCGCGAAGGTGCGCTCCCAGGTCAGCAGCGCTCGGGCGACGTCGATGTGACGGGTGCGTTCGAGGCGAGCCATCCGGGCCTGCCCGCCCGCGGAGATGCCTGGGACGACCGCTTCGTGTGGCCGACGCCGACGGGGAGCGTCAGCGCGGACCTGGCTCGGCGACCTACGCGCCATCGCCCTTTCGGAAGATCGACATCCCGGGATCGTACCTCAGGCGCCGAAACGCTCCCTGCGCAGCGAATACGGCGGCCGTGTCGTCCGCCAGCACCACCGGCCCCGGGCTCCGCACCAGACCTGCGCGGTGGTGGGCAGAGGTGATTTCGCCACGTGGGTCCGGAGTCGCACGTTCTCCAGCATTGCCGGGGCGGATAGTGTTTTCCGGTGGACGAGATCGACTGGCAGCCCGTGCTCCAGGCGGGCGGGCGCGTGCTCGGTCTCGACTGCCAGGGGCGGTGGGTGCTCGGTGACGGGTGGGGGCGCGTCCAGCCGTTGGACTGGCTCGTGCCCCTGCTGCCGATGCTCGAGCTCCACTACGCCGAGGTCGAACGCGCGACCGCCGGGGTGCCTGCTGACCCGCCGTGGGAGGAACTGCTGCGTCTCGCGCTGACCAGTGGCAGCGACTACTGGTCCGCCCGTGCCCTGGACTGGCTCGAAGGCGGTCATCCGGTCTCCGCGTTGCTGGGCGTCCTCGACGAGGTCGGCAGAACCGGCGCGACGCAGCGGATACGGCACCGCGCACGGCGACTCTGGAAGGACGCGAACCAGGGCCTGGAGTCCTCTTCGGCCGAATAAGCACCGTGCTGCGGGTCATCACCGTGCTTGGCCCGCAATCTTGCTGTCCGCCCGGCGGGCGCAGCGTCTGTGGAGGCAATAAGATCGTCTGGCGTCGATGTCGATGTGGCCGAGCGCGGTGTGCGTTTCCGGCAACCGCTGACTGTTGCCGGAGGTAAACCGTGCTCCGCCGGATCGGGCTGCTTGTGCTGGCGGCTCTCCTGTTCGTCCCCGGGGTCGCGTCCGCCGAGGAGGAGTTGCGTCCCGACCTCGGCATGGCGCCGCTCAGCGACGTGAAGGTCACGACGAGCCCGGCAGGCCAGCAGCAGCTCCGGTTCTCGGCGACGATCGTGAACGTGGGGCGGGGGCCGTTCGAGGTCGCGGCGTCCCGCGTGTCCGTGGACGCGCCGTTCCGGGTCGTGCAGCGGGTCTCGCGGGCGGATGGCTCGCGGGCGGACGTGGGCGTTCCGGCCGGGCTCGTGTACGGCGGCGACGGGCACGACCACTGGCACATCCGCGACCTCGAGACCTACCAGCTCGTGCGGCTGGACGGCGGCGTGGTGAGCGTCGCCGTGAAGGCCGGGTTCTGCTTCTACGACACGAACTCCTACCGGCGCTCCCTGCCCGGTGCCCCGCGGTCCAAAGTGTACTCGGAAAGCGGTTGCGGGGACCGCGGTTCGCTCACGGTGACGATGGGGCTGTCCGTCGGGTGGGCGGACCGGTATGCGTCGACGCTGCCGGACCAGTTCGTGGACATCACCGGCCTCCCCGACGGCCACTACCGGCTCATCGCCACGGCCGACGCGCAGGGGCACTTCACCGAGGCGGACCGCACCAACAACGCGACCTGGGTGGACCTCTCGCTGACCAGCCGGAAGGGCCGGCCGTCGGTGCGCGTCCTCGCACACGGCCCGGCCGCCTGAACGGCTCCGGTCTCAGACGCCGAACCGCCCGCGGGCTTCGGCCGCCTCGTCGCCGGTCAACCAGCTGATCGCGAATTCCCGTCCGTAGCAGTCGAAGGTGCCGGAGGACAGTTCGGCCACGGCGTCCTCGGTGTACATCCAGCCGCCGTCGGTGTGGAGCCATTCGCCGTCGGTGAGCACCTCGGCGAACCAGTCGAGCCTCTCGACGCCCGCCGACCAGGTGCGGCGCCACCACGGGCCGCGCGCCTCGTACCAGACCTGCGTGAGCAACAGCAGGTAGCCCGCGGTCCGGCCGTCGGAGTCGAGCAACCGCGCGACGCGGTCTCGGTAGGGATCCAGCCGATGATCGATGGCAGCCGGCGAGTTGGCAATGTGGGTCCGCAGTCGCACCCGACCAGTATGCGGTGGGGGAGGACGTTTTCCGGCCTGGTTTTCGGACGTTGGCCTTCCGGTACCGGCGCCGCCTCCGTAGGAGCGGGCGACGACGGCCACTCGAACGACGGGCTGGTCGACTTCCTCGAGCGGGGCGGTCACGTGGTTCGGCGACTCCACGCCAGCGCGGCGTGCAATTCGGTGAGGGCGGTGCGTACTTCGGCCTCCGAACGGAGAGATCGGGGGTGGTGCGGTCGGATGAAGCCGATGTCCGTTTCCACGGGTGGGCCTGTGCTCGTGATGATCCAGATCGTCCACGCCTCAGCCACGGGTTGGGCCACCACGTATCGGCGGAGTTCGAACCCCACCACGTCGCGCCACGGCTTCGTGCACGTCCGCGTCAGCGTGCAGTACCGGACGCCCACCGCGCCCACGTGCACGCCGACCCGGCTCAACCGGAAACCCAGCACGCTCCAGCCGGCGAAGAAGACCATCGCCGCTACCGCGCCGGGCACCGACCCGACCTCACTGCCGCCGAAGAGGAGGACGCCGCCGACCAGCGTTGTCAACCCCAGTCCGATCCACACGAACACCCCGTAGACGACCCTCCAGGGGTGCGGGCAAACCCGCCGCCAGCCCGTCATCTCCGGATTGTCAACCCGGCGCCGGCCGTTGTCGAGCTTCAGCCGTCTGCTGACAGCACCTCGCGCAGTTTCTCCAGCACCGCTGGGTCCTCGATGGTCGACGGCACCGCCTCGTCGCGGCCTTCGGCTATCGCTCGCATCGACTTGCGCAGGATCTTGCCCGATCGTGTCTTCGGCAGCGCGTCCACGACCGTCACCGAGCGGAACGCCGCCACCGCGCCGATGTCCCGGCGCACCGCGGCCACCAGCTCCTCCTCCAGGCCCTCCGCGGACGCGCCCGCCTTCAGCACGACGAAACCCCGCGGCAGCTGGCCCTTCAACGAATCCGCCACCCCGACCACGGCGCACTCCGCCACCGCGGGATGCGCCGCCAGCACGGCTTCCATCGCGCCCGTCGACAACCGGTGACCTGCCACGTTGATCACGTCGTCGGTCCGGCCCATCACGAACAGGTAGCCGTCCTGGTCGACGAAACCACCGTCGCCGGTCAGGTAGTACCCGGGATACCGCGACAGGTACGACGACACGTACCGCGAGTCGTCGTTCCACAAGCCCAGCAGCGTGCCCGGCGGCAGCGGCAACCGGACGCACACCGCGCCCTCCGCGCCGCGCGGCAGCTCCTCGCCGGACTCCGCCAGAATCCGCACGTCGTAACCGGGCATCGGCACGCTCGGCGACCCCGGCTTCAGCGGCAGCGGCTCCAGGCCGCGCGGATTGGCCGCGATCGCCCAGCCCGTTTCGGTCTGCCACCAGTGGTCCACCACCGGCACCCCCAGCGACGCCGTGGCCCACTGGTACGTCTCCGGGTCCAGGCGCTCCCCGGCCAGGAACAGCGTCCGCAAGGTCGGCATGTCGCAGAGCAGCGAACCCGACGGATCCACCTTCTTGATCGCCCGCACCGCCGTCGGCGCGGTGAACAGCGCCTTCACCCCGTACGACGAGATCACCCGCCAGAACGCGCCGGCGTCGGGCATGCCGACCGGTTTTCCTTCGTACAGCACGGTCGTCGCGCCCACCAGCAGCGGTCCGTAGACGATGTAGGAGTGCCCGACGACCCACCCGACGTCGGACGCGGTCCACCACACGTCGCCCGGCCCGATGTCGTAGATGTTCGCCATCGACCAGGCCAGCGCGACCGCGTGCCCGCCGTTGTCCCGCACCACGCCCTTCGGCTTGCCCGTCGTGCCGGACGTGTACAGCACGTACAACGGATCGGTCGCGGCAACCTCCACACAGGACACCGGCGAAGCGTTCGCCACCAGACCGGCCCAGTCGTGCTCGCCCGGTCGCAGCGCAGCACGCACCTGTTCCCGCTGGAAGACCACCACCTGGGGCGACTCGCCGGACAACGCGATCGCCTCGTCGACGATCGGCTTGTACTCGATCACCCGCGTCGGCTCGATGCCGCACGAACCGCACACCACCACCTTCGGCCGCGCGTCGGCGATCCGCACGGCCAGCTCCTTCGGCGCGAACCCGCCGAACACCACCGAGTGCACCGCACCCAGCCGCGTGCACGCCAGCATCGCGATCACCGCCTGCGGGATCATCGGCAGGTACAGCACCACCCGGTCGCCGCGCTCGACGCCCAGCCCGCGCAGCGCTCCGGCGAACCGGGAGACCTCGTCCAGCAACTCCGTATAGGTGAAGCGGGCCGACGAACCGGTCACCGGCGAGTCGTAGATCAGGGCGACGCGGTCGCCGTGCCCGGCGGCGACGTGCCGGTCCAGCGCGTTGTAGCAGGTGTTCAGCCTGCCGCCGGGGAACCACCGGTACCAGGGCGGGCGCTCGGCGTCCAGCGCGCGATCGGGCTGCCGCGTCCAGCTGATCGCTGATGCGGCGGAGGTCCAGAAACCCTCCGGATCACGCAGACTTTCCTCGTAGACGCCGGCGTACCCGCCCATGCCCCGTCCTCTCAGTCCAGTTCGGACAACTCTTCGTCGGTCAGCAGCCGCGACCGGATCAGGAACCGCACACCCTCCGGGGCTTCCAGCGAAAACCCGCTGCCCCGGCCGGGAACCACGTCGATCGTCAGGTGCGTGTGCCGCCAGTACTCGAACTGCGCGGCCGACATCCACACCGGGATCGGGGCCGGCACCCCGGCGACCGCGAGGTCGCCGAGGTGCACGTCGGATCCGCCGGTGCGGAACTCCCCGGCCGGGTAGCACATCGGCGCGCTGCCGTCACAGCACCCACCGGACTGGTGGAACATCAGCGGACCGTGCTGTCCGGCCAGCCGCCGCAGCAGGTCCGCGGCGGCGTCGGTGAGATCCACCCGGCTCATGATCAGAAGAACCCCTGCGCGTTCGGCGAGTACGACACCAGCAGGTTCTTCGTCTGCTGGTAGTGGTCGAGCATCATCTTGTGGGTCTCCCGCCCGATGCCGGACTGCTTGTAGCCGCCGAACGCCGCGTGCGCCGGGTAGGCGTGGTAGCAGTTCGTCCACACGCGACCGGCCTGGATCTCGCGGCCGGCGCGGAACGCGGTGTTGCCGTCGCGCGACCAGACACCCGCGCCCAGCCCGTACAGCGTGTCGTTGGCGATCTTGATGGCGTCGTCGTAGTCGTCGAACTTCGTGACCGACACGACCGGGCCGAAGATCTCCTCCTGGAAGATCCGCATCTTGTTGTCACCGGCGAACACCGTCGGCTGGATGTAGTAGCCGCCGGCCAGCTCGCCGCCGAGGTCGGCCTTGCCGCCACCGGTGAGGACCTCCGCGCCCTCCTGCTTGCCGATGTCGATGTAGGACAGGATCTTCTCGAACTGGTCGTTCGAGGCCTGCGCGCCGATCATCGTGTCGGTGTCCAGCGGGTGGCCCTGCTTGATCTTCTCGACGCGCGCCACGCCGTCGGCGAGGAACCGGTCGTAGATGGACGACTGGATCAGCGCGCGCGACGGGCAGGTGCAGACTTCGCCCTGGTTGAGGGCGAACATCGCGAAGCCCTCTTGAGCCTTGTCGTAGAACGCGTCCTGCTCGGCCGCGACGTCGGCGAAGAAGATGTTCGGGCTCTTGCCGCCCAGCTCCAGCGTGACGGGGATGATGTTCTCGCTGGCGTACTGCATGATCAGGCGGCCGGTGGTGGTCTCACCGGTGAAGGCGACCTTGCGGATGCCCTTGTGCTGGGCCAGCGGCTTGCCGGCCTCGACGCCGAACCCGTTGACGACGTTGATCACGCCGGCCGGGACGACGTCCGCGATCAGGCTCAGCAGCACGTGGATCGACGCCGGGGTCTGCTCCGCGGGCTTGAGGACCACGCAGTTGCCCGCCGCGAGCGCGGGCGCGAGCTTCCAGGTGGCCATCAGGATCGGGAAGTTCCACGGGATGATCTGGGCGACCACGCCGAGCGGCTCGTGGAAGTGGTAGGCCACGGTGTCCGCGTCGACCTGGGAGATGCCGCCCTCCTGGGCGCGGATGGCGCCGGCGAAGTAGCGGAAGTGGTCGATCGCCAGCGGGATGTCGGCGGCCAGGGTCTCCCGGACCGGCTTGCCGTTCTCCCACGACTCGGCGACCGCGAGCTTCTCGAGGTTGGCTTCCATCCGGTCGGCGATCTTGAGCAGCACGGCGGCGCGCTCGGCGGGGGAGGTGCGACCCCACGCGGCGGCGGCGCCGGTGGCGGCGGCGACCGCGCGGTCGACGTCCTCGGCCGTGCCGCGCGCGACCTCGGTGAAGGTCTTGCCGGTGACCGGCGTCGGGTTCTCGAAGTAGTCGCCCTTCGCCGGCGGGACGTATTCGCCGCCGATGAAGTGGTCGTACCGCGGTTCGAACGCGACGACGCTGCCGGTTTCGCCCGGCGCGGCGTACTTCGTCATGAGCCTGCCTCCTGGATCGGTGTTCGGTGCGAACGGCTTCGGCGCACCGGGCGCCAAGCTAGGGAAGGCGACGTTGCAGCGTCGTTGCAACGGTTGCCGAACGCGGCAGGCGCCCGGCATGCTTTCGGTGCCCGTTCCGTCGACGACGCCGGAGTGCTCAATGGACGCCGAAACCGTGACCGACGCCCCGACGGCGCTGCACCTGGCGTCGGACCCGCTGGCGCAGTTCGAGGTGCTGCAACAGGTTCGCGAAGCAACTCTGAGTGGTGACCGCGCGCAGTTTTCACCCCGTCCGGTGATTTCCGAGTCCTGGCAACGCTCACTCGCCGCGCACATCGATCCGGACGATTTCCGTCCGCCGATCGTCTACGCACCGGACGAGGTGGCCGACGTCCGCGACGCCCACCCGTTGCACGCCGTTCTGCCGACGTTGCGCGAACTGCTGGGCAGCATCGCCGACGAGTCGCGGCACGTCATGATCGTCACCGATGCCGAGGGCACGATCCTGTGGCGGGAGGGACCCGCCAACCTGTGCAGCCAGGCGGACCCGGTCGGGCTGTGCGAGGGGACCGGCTGGTCCGAGCGGGCGATCGGCACCAACGCGATGGGCACCGCGCTCGCCGTGGACGCCCCGGTGCAGATCTACTCTGCCGAGCACCTGGTGAAGACCTACCACGGCTGGACCTGCGCGGCCGCCCCGATCCACGACCCGGACACCGGCGACCTGCTCGGCGCGATCGACGTCAGCGGGCTGCTGGACACGCTGCACCCGGCGACGGTTTCGCTGGTCAACGCCACCGCGCAGCTCGCCGAGAGCCACCTGCGGCGGCGGATGGAGTGGCTGGACGGCCAGTTGCTGACGAAGAACATGCCGCACCTCGCGCGGCTGCGTGGCGAACCGGGCGCGTTGCTCACCCCGACCGGGCGGGTGATCGCGGCCGACCGGCTGGGGCGGCTGCCGAAGCGGGTCGCGGTGGACGCCGACCGGGTGCTGCTCGACGACGGCCGGGAGGCGCACGTCGAGCCGCTGCCGGAGGGGTACCTGCTGCGGCTCCGGACGACCACGGCCACCCGGCGGCCGACGCTCGAACTGTCGTTTCTCGGCGACAACCCGGCCGCGGTGATGAACGGCCGCGCGCTGCCGCTCACCCTGCGCCGCGCGGAGATCCTCGCGCTGCTCGCGCTGCACCCCGCCGGGTTGACCGCCGAGCAGCTGGCGTTGCAGCTCTACGGCGACGACGGCAACCCGACGACCGTGCGGGCGGAGATCCACCGGTTGCGCGGGCAGCTCGGCGGTGACGTCATGCGGGCCAAGCCCTACCAGCTTCGTGCCGAGGTGGAGGCCGATTTCCTGCGTGCGCGGCGGGCGTTGAACACCGGTGACGTCGCCGCGGCCGTCGCGGCCTGCCCGGCGCCGTTGCTGAACCGGTCGGACGCGCCCGCGATCCGAGCCGAGCGGGAGCAGCTGGTCGCCGCGGTGCGCACCGCGGTGCTCGGCCACCCCGATCCGGACGTGCTGTGGACCTTCGCGCAGAGCGACACCGGCCGGGACGACGTCGAGGTGTTCGAGCACCTCACCCGCCGCCTGCCCGCCGACGACCCCAGGCGGGCCGTCGCGTCGGCCCGCCTGGAGTGGCTGCTCGGCGAGGACTAGCCGACGAACTTCTCCTCGGCGACCTGCCGCGCGTGCAGCACGTCGCCGATGAAGAAGTCGTACAGCAGCGCGCCGACGACGGCGCCGACGAGCGGCCCGGCGATCGGCACCCACAGGTAGGGGTCCATCGCCGTGTCGCCCCAGCCGGCGAAGAACGCGAACAGCCGCGGCCCGAAGTCGCGTGCCGGGTTGATCGCGTAGCCGGCGTTCGCGCCGTAGGACAGCCCGATCGCGGCGACCGTGAACCCGATCAGCAGCGGCCCCATCTTCGGGGAGACCGCCTTGTTGCGGGCGTCGATCAGGGCGAGCACCACCACGAGCAGCACGGCCGTGCCGACGACCTGGTCCAGCAGCGGGCCGAACCAGCTGGTGAAGTACGGCGCCGGGACGGTCGCGAAGATCGAGAACGTCGCCTCGCTCTTCGGCGTCCCGGCCGCGGTGTCGAACGCGCTGATCGCCGGGTGGTAGACGGCGTACACGAGCGCGGCGCCGGTGAACGCGCCGGCCAGCTGCGCGCCGCAGTAGCCGGGCACCTTGCGCCACGGGAACCGCCGCCGCACGGCCATCGCGAGCGTCACGGCGGGGTTGAGGTGCGCCCCGCTGACGCCGCCGGCCACGTAGACCGCGAAGGCCACGGCGAAGGCCCAGCCCCACACGATCAGCAGCCAGTCGCCGGTGCCCTGGAAGATCGTGGTGGCCCCGGCGGTGCGCCCGGAGCCGGGCAGGCCCGCGACGGCCATCGCCACGCAGGCGTCGCCGAGCGCGATGAGCAGGAACGTGCCGAAGAACTCGGCGAGCAGGTCGCCGCGGCCGCCGGTCAACCGGCTCAGGCCGGCGGGCCGGCGCAGGGGTGCCACATCGGTCACTGGGTCCTCCTTGACGCAGTACGGATGCCGGACAGGTTGCGAAGCCGCGGGTTGCACCGACGTTGCGCCGCTGGGCCGGCCGCAGTCCGCTCGGGTGGCCGGCTCGCTGGGTGGTGGCCAACACGCTGGCGGGGGTGGCCGCCCGCCGCAGCCTGCCGCGCCTGTCGGGGCGGACCGCCCGCCGCCCGGAGCGGCGAGCCCGCCGCTGGGAGGGATCGACACGGCCGCCGGTGCGGCTGTTGCCGCCTTCGGGGGGCGGCTCGCCGCCGGGTGGCCGGCTCCTCGCGGGCGCGGGGAACGCTGAGCCGGGGGTGGCCCGCTCGCCGGAGCGGCCATCGCCGTCTGGAGTGGGGGACTTGCCGCTCGGTGTGGCGATCGTGTCGTGGAGTGGGGGACTTGCCGCTTGGCGTGGCGATCGCCGTCTGGTGTGGGGGGCTTGCCGCTTGGCGTGGCGATCGCCGTCTGGTGTGGGGGGCTTGCCGGTCGGCGTGGCGATCGCCGTCTGGTGTGGGGGGCTTGCCGGTCGGCGTGGCGATCGCCGTCTGGTGTGGGGGGCTTGCCGGTCGGCGTGGCCATCGCCGCGTGGAGTGGGGGACTTGCCGCTCGGCGCGGCCACCGCCGTCTGGAGTGTCCGAGCCTCGCCGGTGCGCGGAGCCCTGCGCTCGGTGCCGCCATTGCCGCCCGGGCCTGGCGGCTCGCCGCCCGCAGCGGCGAGCCCGCCGCCGAGAGGAGCCGCCACGGTGCCGGGTGGCGGGGTGCGGTTCCTCCGAGTGGGGTTCGCCGAGCCGAGTGGGGGTTCGCCGAGCCGGGTGGCCGCTCACCTCGGCCCGTGACGTGCAACGTTGATGCAACGTGACGCCGCTTACGGTCCGGCCCGTGACTACTCCGAGCCAGGTGGACCTCGACCCGGGCCGGGACTACCCGCTCGCGGCGCGGCGCCCCGAACTGCTGAAGACCCCGACCGGAAAACGCCTCGACGAGCTCACCATGGCGGCCGTGCTCGCCGGTGAGGTCGCGCCGGAGGACCTGCGCATCGCGCCGGAGACCCTGCGCCTGCAGGCCCAGATCGCCGAGCGTGTCGGCCGCCCGCAGCTCGCCCAGAACTTCCGCCGCGCGGCGGAGCTGACCGCGCTGCCCGACGAGCTGGTGCTGTCGATCTACAACTCGCTCCGGCCGCGCGCCTCCACCAAGGCAAAGCTCGGCGAGATCGCCGACGAGCTGGAGTCCAAGTACTCCGCGACGCTGTGCGCGCAGCTCGTCCGCGAGGCCGCCGACGTCTACGAACGACGCGACATCCTGGCACGGGAGGACGGCCGATGACGGGCGCACGACGGTCGAAGCGGACCGAGGCTCTGGAGCAGCGGCCGGTCAACCTCGACGGGTTCGTCGAGGAGTGGCCCGAGGTCGGCATGGTCGCGATGGACAGCCCGTACGACCCGGAACCGGGCGTGCGCGTCGAGGACGGCGTGATCGTCGAGATGGACGGCAAGCCACGGGCCGAGTTCGACTTCCTCGACCAGTTCATCGCCGACCACGCGATCGACGTCGAGGCCACCGAGCACGCGATGGCCGTGCCTGCGGTGGAGATCGCGCACCTGCTGGTCGACCCGCGCGCCACCCGGCAGGACGTGCTCGCCCTGACCCGCGGGCTCACCCCGGCGAAGCTGCTCGAAGTCGTCAAGACCATGAACGTGGTCGAGATGATGATGGCGCTGCAGAAGATGCGCGCCCGCCGCACGCCGGCGAACCAGGCGCACGCGACCAGCGCGCGGGACAACCCGGTGCAGGTCGCCGCCGACGCCGCGGAAGCCTCGCTGCGCGGGTTCCGCGAGCTGGAGACCACGCTCGGCGTCGTCCGGTACGCGCCGCTCGTGGCGATCGCGCTGCAGGTCGGCGCCCAGGCCGGCACGCCGGGCGTGCTGACCCAGTGCGCGCTGGAGGAGGCTACCGAGCTGGAGCTGGGCATGCGCGGGATCACCGCGTACGCCGAGACGATCTCGGTGTACGGCACCGAGCCGGTGTTCTGCGACGGCGACGACACCCCGTGGTCCAAGGCGTTCCTCGCCTCGGCCTACGCCTCGCGCGGCATCAAGATGCGGTTCACCTCGGGCACCGGGTCGGAGGTGCAGATGGGCAACGCCGAGGGCAAGTCCATGCTGTACCTGGAGATCCGCTGCATCCTGGTGACCAAGGGCGCCGGGGTGCAGGGCCTGCAGAACGGCTCGATCAGCTGCATCGGCGTGCCCGGCGCGGTGCCGGCCGGGATCCGCGCGGTGCTCGCGGAGAACCTGATCGCGAGCATGGTCGACCTGGAGTGCGCATCCGGCAACGACCAGTCGTTCTCGCATTCGGACATGCGCCGCGTCGCCCGGTTGCTGCCGCAGCTGCTGCCCGGCACCGACTTCGTCTGCTCGGGCTACTCGTCGACGCCGAACTACGACAACATGTTCGCGGGATCCAATGTGGACGCCGAGGACTACGACGACTGGAACGTGCTGCAGCGCGACCTCCAGGTCGACGGCGGCCTGCGGCACGTGCCGGAGGCGGAGATCCTCGCCGCCCGCAACCGCGCCGCCCGCGCCCTGCAGGGCGTCTTCGCCCAGCTGGACCTGCCGCCGATCACCGACAAGGAGGTCGAGGCGGTCACCTACGCGCACGGCAGCAAGGACCTGCCGCTGCGGGACGTGCTGGAGGACCTGAAGGCGGCGCAGTCGGTGATGGACCGCGGCGTGACCGGGGTGGACATCGTGAAGGCCCTGGACGGCGCCGGGTTCACCGACATGGCCGAGTCGCTGCTGGCGGTGTTGCGGCAGCGCGTGTCCGGGGATCTGCTGCACACCTCGGCCATCCTGACGCCCGAGCTGGAGACGCTGTCCGCGATCAACGACGTCAACGACTACGCCGGCCCGGGCAGCGGCTACCGGCCGACCGGGGCGCGCTGGGAAGAGATGAAGCGTCTGCGCCACGTGGTGAGCGCGCAGAACCCGGAGCAGGAAGTCGTCTGAGGAGGAGTGCCATGACGGACACCAGTGTGGGCAGCCGGCGCACGCTCACCCTCGACGAGCGCGGGCCGGCCGGGCCGGGCACGCGCAGCGACGAGGTGGTGATCGGGTTGTCGCCCGCGTTCGGCGACTTCTTCACCAAGACCATCGTGGACATCCCGCACGCCGAGGTGCTGCGCGAGCTGCTCGCCGGCATCGAGGAGCAGGGGGTGCACGCGCGGGTCATCCGGTTCCGCGGCGGCTCGGACCTCGCGGTGATCGCGCACGCGGCGGCGAAGCTGTCCGGATCGGGCATCGCGGTCGGCGTGCTGTCCCGCGGGACCACCATGATCCACCAAAA
This sequence comes from Amycolatopsis sp. NPDC006125, assembly GCF_040614195.1. Taxonomy (NCBI): domain Bacteria; kingdom Bacillati; phylum Actinomycetota; class Actinomycetes; order Pseudonocardiales; family Pseudonocardiaceae; genus Amycolatopsis; species Amycolatopsis sp. NPDC006125. Next base: position 38,117 of record NZ_JBEXTZ010000023.1, on the reverse strand, counting down.
GGACCTGGTGCGACTGTCCAACTTGGAGCTGTTTCCGCAGGCGCCACTGATGGACCTGGAGACCTTCCGCAAGGTCGGCCGCAACGCCGCCCGCTACGCGAAGGGCGAGTCACCGGAGCCGGTGCCCGCGCGCAACGACTTCATGGCCCGCCCGCGCTGGCAGGCGAAGGCGGCGCTGCTGCACATCAAGGAGACCGAGTTCGTGGTGCCCGGCGCCGGACCCGTCGAGCTGGACGTGCGGATCCAGCTGGCCGACGCGGGCTGATCGCCATGGCGCTCGTGGTTGGCGTCGACATCGGGAACTCGACCACGGAGGCTTGCGTCGCCGAGATCGGGCCGGGCGGGCGCGTGACGTACCTGTCCGGCGCGCTGACGCCGACGTCCGGGGTGAAGGGCACGACCGACAACGTGCCCGGGGTCGTCGAGGTCGTGCGGCGAGTCCTGTCGTCCGCCGGGCGGCCGGTGCGTGAGCTGAGCGCGGTGCTGGTCAACGAGGCCACGCCGGTGATCAGCGGGCTGGCGATGGAGACGATCACCGAGACGATCGTGACCGAGTCGACGATGATCGGGCACAACCCGGACACGCCCGGCGGTGCGGGACTCGGCGTCGGCGAGACCGTCGCGTTCGGATCGCTGCCGGACTGCGCACCGGGCTCGAAGGTGATCTGCGTGGTCGGGTCCGGAGTGGACTTCGAGGACGCGGCGGCGGGCATCAACAAGGCCGTCGCGCGTGGCGTCGAGGTCACCGGCGCGATCGTGCACGCAGACGACGCGACGTTGATCGCGAACCGGTTGTCCGCGCCGATCCCGGTGGTCGACGAGGTCACGCTGGTGGAGAAGGTGCCGCTCGGCATGCCTGCCGCGGTCGAGGTGGCCGAGCCGGGGCGGACGATCCGGACCCTGTCGAACTCCTACGGCATCGCGACCGTCTTCGACCTCGACGCCGAGCAGACGCGGATGATCGCGCCGGTCGCGCGGGCGCTGGTCGGCAACCGGTCCGCGGTCGTCGTGCGCACGCCCAGCGGGGACGTGACCGGCCGGCGCATCCCGGCCGGGAGCCTGACGTTGATCGGTGAGCAGGTCAAGCGGTCCGTGGAGATCGACGCGGGCGCCGCGGAGATCATGGCGACGTTGCGGCGGGTCCGGCCGCTGACCGACGCCACCGGCGAGGCGGGCACGCACGTGGGCGGCATGCTCGCGCGGGTCCGCGACACGATGTCCGAGCTGACCGGCACCGCGGTCGGCGCGGTGCGGATCCAGGACGTGCTGGCCGTCGACACGTTCGTGCCGCAGGAGGTGACCGGCGCGCTGGCCGGGGAGTTCGCGCTGGAGAACGCCGTCGCGCTGGCCGCGATGGTGCGCACCAGCCGCGGCCCGATGCGGCTGCTCGCCGAGAAGTTGCGTGAGGCGCTGGGTGTCGAGGTGCTGATCGGCGGGGTCGAGGCCGACATGGCGGTGCTCGGCGCGCTGACCACGCCGGGCACCGGGCGGCCCGTCGCGATCCTCGACCTCGGCGGCGGGTCCACCGACGCCGCGGTGGCCGGGGACGGGGTGGTGCGCTCGGTGCACCTGGCCGGGGCAGGCGACCTGGTGACGAAGCTGATCGACTCCGAGCTCGGCCTGGACAACCGTGAGCTGGCCGAGGACATCAAGAAGTACCCGCTGGCCAAAGCCGAGAGCTTCTTCCACGTGCGGATGGAGGACGGCACCGCGCGGTTCTTCGACGAACCGCTGCCCGCGGAGGCGTTCGCGCGGGTGGTCGTGTTGTCCGACGCTGGGATGCGGCCGGTGCCGACGCGGCACAACCTGGAGAAGATCCGCCAGGTGCGGCGCTCGGCGAAGCACAAGGTGTTCGTGGTCAACGCGTTGCGCGCGCTGGAGCAGGTCGCGCCGGGCGGGAACCTGCGGCAGATCGGGTTCGTCGTGGTGCTCGGCGGGTCCGCATTGGACTTCGAGATCCCGGACATGATCGCGGAAGCGGTGGCCGGGATGGGGATCGTGTGCGGTACGGGCAACGTGCGCGGCAGCGAGGGGCCGCGCAATGCGGTGGCGACCGGGCTGGTCGCGAGCCACGCCCTGGACGTGTCGCTGGAAACGGCGGGCTGATGCAGGGGCCGGCGGTGGTGGTGCGGTGCCTGGACGTGACTTCGCCCGCGCTGCGGGAGATCCGTGCCGGGATGGAGGAGGAGGGCGTGCCGCTGGTGGTCGAGGAGGTGTCCGAAGGGGACGCTGTTGATCTCGGTTATGCCGCTGCTCGGCTGTCCTCTTTGGATGTGGGGATCGGCGTCGCGGACGAGGTGTGCGTCCACCACGCCAAACGCCCGGCCGGTTCGCCCGCGCTGACCGGGCCGCTGTCCCGCGCGCGGGTGCTCGGACACAACGCGGCCCGCATGGTCGTCGGAATTCCGCTCAAGTGAAGGAGAAAACGTGGCACCACGTCTCGCACTGGCCGATGCCCAGCCGGTTCTCGAAGCCGCGCTGGCGAAGGCCGAGGAGATCGGGCAGCCGATGAACGTGGCCGTCGTCGACGACGGCGGGCACCTGATCGCGTTCGCCCGGCAGGACGGCGCGATCCTCGGCAGCATCGACATCGCGATCCGCAAGGCACGCACGGCCGCACTGGTCAAGATGACGACGGCGCAGCTGGGCGAGGCGGCGGCGCCCGGTGCGCCGCTGTACGGGATCGAGGTGACCAACGGCGGGCTGGTCATCTTCGGCGGCGGGATCCCGCTGGTGCGCGGCCGGGAGGTGGTCGGGGCCATCGGGGTCAGCGCGGGTTCGGTCGAGCAGGACACCGAGGTGGCCGAAGCGGGCGTGGCGGCCTTGCCGAAGCGGGGGCGCCGCTGACAGAGTCCGGGGCATGACGGTATGGCCGATCCTGCACTACGACGACACGTCGGCGGCGCTGCGGTTCCTCGTCGACGTCCTGGGGTTCACGGAGGAGGTCGCCGCCCGGGACGACGACGGTGACGTGGTGCACGCCGAGGTGAGCTGGCCCGGCGGCGGGCGGCTGGTGTTCGGCGGGACGAAGCACGTGGAGAGCGTGCACGGGCGGATGCGCGCGGGCAGCAACGCGGTGTACGTCGTGACGGACGACGTGGCGGGCGTGTACGAGCGGGCGCGGGCGGCGGGTGCTTCGGTCCTGGAGCCGCCGCAGCACGCCCGGTTCGGTTCCGGGGCCGAGTCGCTGATCTGCACGATCGAGGATCCGGAGGGCAACCTCTGGACCTTCGGCACGTACCGGTGAGCCGGGAGATCCGCTCGCTGGAGGACGTGCTGCGGCTGCTGGACGGAATGGTGGCGCCGGGCGTCCGCGGCGGCGGGTGGGACGGTTTCCACGCGGACCGGGATGTGCCGTTCGGCGCGGACAAGCCGGACGAGAACCTGGTGGCCTGGATCGAGGGCGGCCTGATCGAGCCGGGGCGCGCGCTGGACGTGGGCTGCGGAGCGGGGCGCAATGCCCGGTACCTGGCCGCGCAGGGCTTCGACGTGGACGCGGTCGACATATCGCCAACCGCGATCGAATGGGCGGCTGGGGAGCCCGGTGTGCGGTTCCACTGCGGGAGCATCTTCGAGGTGACCCTCCCCGGTGCGTACGACCTGGTCTACGACTCCGGGTGCTTCCACCACCTGCCGCCGCACCGGCGGTTGAGCTACGTGGACATGCTGCGGCGGTCGCTGGCGCCTGGCGGGTACTTCGGCCTGGTCAGCTTCGGCGACGGCGGTGCCGAGTTGTCTGACTCGGAGGTGTACGAGCAGGGCAGCACGGGCGGTGGGCTGGCGTATTCGGCGGCGGACCTGCGCGAGATCTTCGCCGAGCTGGACGTCGTCGAGCAGCGGGACATGGCGGAGCAGCCGGAGGATTCGGAGCTGTTCGGGAAGTCCGGCCTGCGGACGGCGCTCTTCCGGGCCCGGGGGAGGCGTGCGCGGGAGGACCGCGCCACGGTGCTGCGCGGGCTGCTGGCGGTCTACGACCAGCGCCACGACTTGGTCGACGCGCTGTGGGAGGCGACGGACCCGCAGGCGGCGGTGCAGGAGGTGCTCGGCGTCAGCGAGCTACAGGCGCGGGCGATCCTGGACCTGCAGCTGCGCCGCCTGACGCCGTGGCAGCGGGACTTGCTGCGCGAGGACTTGGCGCGGCTGGAGGAGTAGTCAGCACTCGCTCTTCGGGAGGTAGCCCTGCTCGCAGGCGTACTCGCGCTGCAGGTCGCCCGAGGTCTTGCCGCGGCCTGGACCGCCGGGGTCGAGGTAGCCCTGGTACTCGGGGCACTTCGGGTTGAACCGGCCCGCGTTGACAGCCCGCTGGCCGCAGCCGGGTCCGCTGTCCGCACGCGGTGAGCGCCTGGTCGTCGTGTGGGTGGACGAATTCGGCGGTGGTGCCACCGGGGTCGGCGAGGGCGGCGGGGTCGCCACCCGCGGCGAAGTGGTGGACGGCGCGGACATGGACGTCGACGGCGGTGCGGACGTGGCCGGCGGCGCGGCAGGCTTCTCGCCGCAGGCACTCGCGGCGAGGACCACAGCTGCCACCAACCCGGCGACGCGCGCTTTCACACCTGTGAATCGCAACCACCGCGGCCGCCGTTAAGCGAGAGACCATCGCAATTTGAAGACCTGCGGTATCTCATGCTGTGGGCTGAACGGCCACAACGTCGCGTCCATTCAGGTGATTCCAACGCCGATCAGTGACACCGGGAGCCGATGGCGCGATCTCCACTCGCGGTAACACCGTGGCCGCTTGTGGACGCTGGCGAGTAGGGGGCAAAGGGGCTTCCCCGCGCGCAGATCCTCTGGCATTCTGTAGGGCTCGTCGGGGGACGGCGGGCCCTGGAGCCAAGTGCTACCCAGGCCGTAAGCCCGTCTTCGCGAGGGAGATGCAGCGGAATGACCGCGCAGGTGGATACCCGCCGACTGACCGTTGTCGCAAACAAGGTCGGCGAGTGGCGGAAGAGGCTGATCGACCTAAGTCACCGCAATACGTTGCTCTACTTCCGAGACACGAAAACCGCGACCCTCGATTTGAGTCAGGCCGATGCCGAGGCGCTCGCCGCGCTCGAATCCGGCGCCAAGGTGAGGCTGCGTGCGCTCGTGCCCGATGAGGAACTGCATCGGGATGCTTGTCAACGAGCGCGGAACCTGAGCCGCAAGATACGCATCTTCGATGAGGAACAGGGCATCGATGTCGGGCGGGTTGCCTTCGGGCTGGTGCGGGCCTCGGCTCGTCGGAACGGGCAGGGCAGTGTTCCGGCGCTTCGAGCTCCCTTGCTCCTCCGGCCACTCGTGTTGACTTCAAGGACCGCGGCCGACAGTGATTTCACGCTTGCCTTGACCGATGAGGCCGAACTGAACCCCGTCCTGATCCACGCGCTGGATGAGCACTACGGCCTGGAGGTCGAAGGACTCGAGGACGTCCTCGAGTCGGCTGCTGACGGGACCACCGGCGTGGAGCTCGCTGAGAGGCTGCACGCGCGATTAGCCGATGCTGCCGCTGCTCACGGCATTGAGTTCACGTTCGAACGCGCGGTGGTCGTCGGTACCTTCAACTACGTCAAACTTCCGATGGTCGAAGATCTCGCGAACGCCACCGAACTGCTGACCTCGCATGACCTCGTCGCCGCACTTGCCGGGTTCGAGCCGGCGAAGCAAGCGCTGATCGCCGACGCCGGAGAGTTCCACACGCCGGGCGTCGACGAGCTCGATCCCGCTGACGAGTACCTCGTCCAGGACGCCGATTCGTCACAGCACCGCGCGATCATGACCGCACTGGGCGGGCAGCACCTCCTGGTGGAAGGTCCGCCTGGCACTGGCAAGAGCCAGACCATCGCGAACATCATCGCCGGTGCGGCGGCGACAGGGAAGAAGGTGCTGTTCGTAGCGGAGAAGCGGGCCGCCATCGAAGCGGTGCTCAACAGGCTCGCCGACGTCGGGCTGGATGGTCTCGTCTTCGACCTGCACCAGCAGAACGCTTCGAAACGGGAGATCGCGCAGCAACTCGCGCAGAGCCTCGACCGCGTCGCCAAAGAACCGCCCGTCGACACCGAGGAGCTGCATGAACGCCTCGTGGCGTCCCGGCAGCGTCTCCTCGACCACTCCCGTGAGCTGCACCTGCGCCGGGACCCGTGGAACATCAGCGCATACGAGGTCCGCTCCGAATTGCTGGACACACCGGACAACGGCGTGCCTGGTGTGTTCCGCGGCGCCCGCCTGCAGGCGCTGAACGCGGCCACGGTGCGCGAAGTCGAACGAAGGTTGAAGGACTTCGTCGAACTCGATGGTTTGCGGATCCTGCGCGGAGACACCCCCTGGGCAAACGCGGACGTCCGAACCGAGGACGATGTGCGCAAGATCCTGGTCGAGCTCGATCAACTCGCCGACGGGACGTTGCGGCGCGGCCAGGACGGGATGCACCGCCTGCTTCGGCAAACAGGGCTGGCCGCTCCCCAGGACATCGAGAGCTGGGAGCACGTCCTCCGGCTGCTCGACGACGTCTCGAAGAGCGTCGAGGCCTTCGGGCCGGAAATCTTCGGGGCACACCTCGATGCGTTCCACTGTGCTACCGGTGATCGGAAAGTCCGCGATCGGTACGCGCCGCACCTGACCCTGTCCTGGAAGCAACGTCGCGCGCTGGTGAAGCAACTCAGGTCGATGTCCCGCCACGGGCTGGTGAAGCGCCCGGCGTTGCACAGCGCGGTCACCCAGGTCCTCGAGCAGCGCGGCCGCTGGCATCGTCTGGGCGGACAGCACACTGTGCCCGCGCAGGTGGTCGGACTCGACGAAGTCATGCGCGATTATCAAACTCTGCGGACACAGCTGGCAGCGGTCGCGGCTTCCGCTCGACGCCCTGATCTGACTCCCGGTCCGGCGCACGAAGTCGAGCACAAGCTCGATGAGCTACGCGGCGACGGCCAGATGCTGTTCCGGATGCCGGCGTTGAACGCGCACCTGCAATTCTTCCGGCAACTGGCGCTCGATGACCTGTTGGCTCAGATCGCCCAGCGGAACATGACCGCCGAGCAGGCGTGGCAGACCTTCCGACGTGCTTGGCTGAAGTCTCTGGATGACGAGTTCAAGATCCAGTCAAGGGAGCTCGGGCAGTTCGTCCCCGATCGTCAGGACCGAGCCGCCGATGATTTCCGCGTGGCGGACACACGTCACCGGGCGCAGGCCGCTCGTCGGGTGCGGCGGCAGGTCGCGCGCATGGCGAGGCAGGCCGGTGACGCGTATCCGGAGCAGGCACGCGTGCTACGGCAACAGGCGAGCCGGAAGAGCCGGCACATGCCCACCCGCAAACTCGTCCAGCAGGCGTCGGATGTGCTGCTGTCTCTCCGGCCGTGCTGGGCGATGTCGCCGCTGGTCGTGAGCCGGATGCTTCCGGCCGAGCGGCTCTTCGACCTGGTCGTGTTCGACGAGGCGAGCCAAATCCAGCCGCACGACGCGATCACCGCCATCATGCGCGGTGAGCAGTTGGTGGTCGCCGGTGACGAGAAGCAGTTGCCGCCATCCACCTACTTCGAGCGGATCCTCGCCAGCGAGGACGGGGATGATGACGAGGACGACCTCGGTGACTACGAATCTATCCTGACCGCGTTGCGATCCGTCATCCCGACGACCCAGATGCTGAGGTGGCACTACCGGAGTGCTGACGAGCGCTTGATTTCCTTCTCCAACCGCGAGATCTACCGGGATGCGCTGGTGACCTTCCCTGGCCCGGCGAAGGACAATCCCGTCACACTGGAATTGGTGAACGGCGAGGCATCGCCAGGTCAGGACGGCTCTGCGCCTGCCGATGGACCGGGTCGTCGAGCTGATCATGAACCACGCGCGGACGCGGCCTCACGAAAGCCTCGGTGTGATCACACCTGGTGAAAAGCACCAGGCCCGAATCGAACGCCGGCTGGCGCAAGCTCGTCGTGAGAACCCTGAGCTGGAGGAGTTCTTCTCAGAAGAGGTGGAACTCACCCGCCGGTTCTTTGTCAAGAACCTGGAGAGCGTTCAGGGCGACGAGCGCGACGCGATCATCCTCAGCCTGGGCGTGGCGCGCAGCGCTTCGGGGCGGATCAACCGGACGAGCTTCGGTTTGCTGAACCGGAAGGGCAGCGAGCGCCGGGTGAACGTAGCTGTTACGCGGGCGAAGAACCGGATGACCGTGGTCGCCTCATTCTCGTCCGCCGACCTCGACCCTTCGCCCGACGTCACGGGAACCGAACTTCTGCGCCGCTATCTGGACTTCGCTGAGCGGCTCGGGCGGATTGAACAGGTGGGTTCGCTGGGCAATCGGCCGCTGAACGGCTTTGAGCGCTCCATCCACGACGCCTTGATCGAACGTGGCGTGCCGGTCTATCCGCAATGGGGATTCTCGGATTACTGGATCGATTTCGCGCTGGGGCATCGCGACCATCCCGGACGTATGGTGCTTGCTGTCGAAGCCGACGGTGATCGATACCATCGCGCTCCGTCAGCTCGGGACCGGGACCGTCTGCGGCAGGCGCACCTGGAAAAACTCGGCTGGCGCTTCCACAGGTTGTGGTCGTCGGCTTGGTTCGCCGATCCCGCCAAAGAGACTGAGCGAATCATCGCGGCCTGGCAGCAAGCGATGGATGAAGCCGACGCGCCGGTGGAGGAGGCGCCCGTCCCGGACGACGACATCCAGCTCGCCGAGGAGGTTTCGGTCACGCGGGGTCCACGGCCCCGCGTCATTCCGGGGCTGTCGATCCAGCAGTACACGGAACGTCAGCTCATCGACGTGTGCCGGTGGCTGATGACCGATCGCTTGCATCTCAGCCGTGACGAGCGGTTGACCCAGGCGATGACCGAGCTGGGTTTCCAGCGCCGCGGCCCGCGGATCGTTGAACGACTCACTGCCGCGATCGATGTCGCACAGAGGCTGGCTGACCAGGAGGAGAACTGAGATGGTTCCGTTGGACCCGCGGACGCTCGATCGTCTGGCGAAGATCATCGTCGATATCGGCGGTCCTTATGAACGCAAGGGTTATGAACTCGAGGAGCTGCTGCGGAACGCGCAGTGGGAGGACGTGCCTGATTACGATGGCTCGCCGCGAGTGCCGTGGCTCCGGGAACAACTGGAGAAGCGGCGCGAGAACCTGGCCGAGATCGAACGTCTCCTGTGCCGGCTTTGTGACCCCGTCGAGTATGACGATGGTGAGGTCAGCGCGAATGAGTTCCGTGAGGTTGTCAACGCGAGACTCGAACCGGAAGGCCTTGTCGTCACGCTGGTTGGCGGTCGGCCGGTCGTCGGGCAGGCGGGCTCGGACGGATCTGCACCGACCTTCGCCGAACCACCGGATCTTCGCGGCAGGCTGGAGAAGCTGATCAGTGACCCGGCGACTGTGGAGGTGCTGATGGGCAGGGTCGAGGAGACCCGGATCTGCTTCTCGAACGGCGCCTACCGGATGGCGACGATCGGCATCGGAACGTTCATCGAGGGGTTGCTGCTCTCGGTCCTCCTCGAGCGTGACGATGACCTGCGGACGAACGGTTTTCCGGACGTACGTCAGCGGATCCCTGCGGAAAAGCGCTCGGGAAAGCGCGTTTCTGCGGACTTCGCGTCCATGGAACTGCTGATCGACACCGCGTTCGTCAAGGACTGGGTGCAGCTCGACGCCACGACATTCGCGCACACCGTGCGTGACTTCAGAAACTTCATCCACCCGCGCAAGGAGCTGGCCGAGCAGCCGCGGTTCGACGGAGATACGGTCATGCTCTGCTGGGGTCCCGTCCAGGCGCTGCTCAACGACCTGGAGCACAGTCTGCCTCCGGTGTGAGCCGCGTGCAGCGACATCGCCCGGCTACTCCGGCTTCGTGCCGAGCAAGTGGTGCGCTTCCAGCGTGATCTGCATCTTCAGCCGCTCCTGCGGGTCGCCCAGGCGGGCTCCGAACAGCTCCGTCAGCTGCGCCACCCGGTACCGCACCGTTTGCGGGTGGATGTCCAGCAACCGGGCGATCTCCAGGGTGGCTCCGTTGCACTTGAGCCACGCCAGGAGCGTCTCGGCCAGTCGTAGCTGCTGCTTCGCCGTCAGGGACGCGAACGGGGCCAGCACCCGGGCCGACAACTCGTCCAGCAGGAAGCGTTCCTGCAGCAACCACAGCGTCGTCAGGTGGTCCGCCGCATGCACCACCTGCGCGGCCGGGATCACGCCACCTCTCATCAACTCCAGCGTGCGTCGCGCCCAGTGGAGGGACGTTGCGGCGTCCGAGAGCCGTACGCGGGGGCCCACGGCTGCCCGCCAGTGGGGCATCTCCGGCAGGTCCCGGGACGGGTCCGGCGTGATCAGGCACGGCTCGGCGCCTTCCAGGTCCAGCAACACGTCGTCGCCGAGGGTGGGGGCGAACTGCTCCTCCGTCAGCGGCTCCAGTGCGACCACGGTGACCCACTCGGGCAACGTCCACTGCGCTGCCTCCGCCATCGACGCCACCGCCGCGGGCGATGACGGTGGCGTCGCAAGGATCAGCTCCAGCAGCCGGCGCCGCCGCCGTTCCAGTGTGCCCGTCGCGCGTGCCTGTGCCAGCGTGTAACCCTCCACGGAGTACGACGAAATCTCGTCCACGTAAGCGAAGATCGCTTCCGCGCTCACGCACAGCATCGGCACCGGCAACCGCATCGACTGGCCGAAGTTCGACACGTACCGCCAGGCCGCCTGGCCGCCAGCGCGGTACGCCGCCTGCAACGAGTTCAGGCTCCCGCCGTCGTGGTAGACGCGTTTGCCGACCTCGTGGAACAACTTGCCCCAGCGGTCCGGTGTGGACCGCGTGTCCTCGATGCTGTCCAGGCAGCTCACCACCGCCTGTTCGATGGCCCGCACGATCACCTCGCCGAACTGCCCCTCCAGTGGCTGGGCGTACTCGGGCACCGCGTGCTGGATCTCGTCGAGGATCCTCGTCGCCAGCCGGTCCGCGTGCGGGCGGAACCGCCGGGCGAGCTCCGCGGGCAGCGAGAGCCACAGTCGCCGTGCCTGACCGGTCGCCATGTCCCGAATCAACGCACATCCGCTCACACCACGCAACGCTCGCCCGCCGACACTGTCACGCCTGAACGCACCCGCCGCGGAAAATGTGTCACCGGCAAGCGAAAAACCTCGTCACCCCTGTTCCCGCGCGGACGCCGTTGTTAGCTTGGCGCTCCGGCCAGGTTGGGAGGAGGTGGATGGCAGGACTCGCGTCACGGTGCTTCCGGCACGCGCCCTGGGTGATCGCGCTGTGGTTGCTCGCCCTCGCCGGTCTCGTGCTCGCCGCGCAACACGCCGGCGCCGCGTACCGGGACACGGTCGCGTTGCCTGCCGCGGACAGCACCCGCGCCGCCGAGCTGTTGCCCAAGGGCGACATCGAACGCGTGGTCGTCACCACCCCGGGGACGATCGACACGGCCAGGGACCAGATCGAACCGCTGCTCCGCGAGCTGTCCGATTTGGACCGCGTCGTCCAGGTGGTGTCCCCCTACGCCGCACCGGAACTGGTGTCGGCCGACCGGCGCACCGCGGTGATCCTCGTCAGCTTCGACGCCCCCGCCGACCGACTCGGAGCCGAACTGGCCCGCGAACTCATCGAAACCGTACGAACGGACGACCTGACCGTCGGCGTCTCGGGACAGCTCGCCGCGATGACGGTCGGCGCGCCCAACCTCGGCAACGCCGGCATCGGCCTGCTCGCGGCCGCGATCGTCCTGCTGATCACGTTCGGCTCGCTCACCTGCGTGGTGCTGCCGGTGGTCACCGCGGCGGTGTCGGTCGGGTCCGCGCTGGCCGTGGTCGTGCTGCTGTCACACGTGCTGACCGTGCCGAAGATCAGCACCGAGATCGCCGCGCTGCTCGGCCTCGGCGTGGGCGTGGACTACGCGTTGTTCGTGCTCACCCGCTACCGGCAGGGGCTGCGCGAAGGCCTGCCGCCGAGAGCGGCGCTGGAACGCGCGGCCGACACCTCGGGCCGCAGCGTGGTCTTCGCCGGGGTCACGGTGTGCGTGTCGCTGGCCGGGATGTTCACCGTCGGCATGGCGTTCCTGGACGGCATCGCCATCACGTCCGCGGTGTCGGTCGGCCTCACCATGCTCGCGGCGCTCACGCTGCTCCCGGCGCTGCTGCGGTTCACCGGCATGCGGAAGCTGCCCCGGCATTCCGCGCCCGGCCGCGGCTGGGCCGGGCTGGCACGCTCGGTCACCCGTCGGCCTGCGCCCTACGCGATCGCCGCGGTGCTGGTCATCGCGGTGCTGGCGGCGCCGGCGCTGGGACTGCGGCTGGGCATGCCCGGCGCAGGCCACGATCCGCCCGGCAGCCCGACGAAGGTCGCCGACGAGCTGCTCGCCGAGGGTTTCGGCCCCGGCGCGAACGGCCAGCTGGTCCTCGTCGCCGAGCGGCCCGATCCGGTGGCCGCCGAAGCCCTCCGCGAGATCGTCGCCACCAGAGCGGACGTCTCGCCGGGACCGGTCCTCACGGTCACGCCCCGCACCGGCCCGGACGACCCGGCAACCGCGGAACTCGTGGGGTGGCTGCGGGAGGTCGCCGGTCCCGGCTGGCACGTCGGTGGCGCGGTCGCCGTGCAGACCGACTTCTCGGCCGCGGTGACCAGCAGGTTGCCGCTCTTCCTCGCCGCCGTCGTGGCGATCTCGGTGCTGCTGCTGGCACTGGTGTTCCGCAGCGTGCTGATCCCGCTGACCGCGGCGGTGATGAACCTGCTCACCGCGGGCGCGACGATCGGCGTCGTGGTGGCGGTGTTCGGTGGCCCGATCGAGCCGTACCTGCCGGTGTTCCTGTTCGCGGGCCTGTTCGGGCTGTCGATGGACTACGAGGTCTTCCTGATCTCCCGCATCCAGGAGGAGTGGCGCCGCACCGGGCACACGCGCACCGCGATCGTCGACGGGCTCGTCTCGACCGGGCGCACCATCACCGCGGCCGCGTTGATCATGGCGCTGGTGTTCGCGGCGTTCGCGTTCGTGGACAGCCGGGTCGTGCGCGAGGCGGGAGTCGGGCTCACGGTCGCGGTGCTGCTGGACGCGGTCGTGATCCGTTGCCTGCTCGTGCCCGCGGTCATGGTCCGGCTCGGCGCGGCGAACTGGTGGCCATCGCGTCGTCGTGAGCATCCGGCCGCGCCGATCCCTGACGCACGTGACAAAGCCGGGTGGATCCATTGAACGCCAAGGGTTTGATCGTTAGCGTCGGCCCGATGAAACACCGCGTGACCGCCGTCGTTCTCGCGTTGCTGGGGACCGTCCTCCCGGGAGTGTCCACCGCGGCCGGGGGTTTCGGCACGCAGTTCCTGGACATCCACGCGGCCGACGGGGTCGCGCTCGGTTCGATGGTGCTGGAGCCGTCGACCCCGGGGCCGCACCCGCTGGCCGTCCTCATCGGAGCGTGGGGCGGCGGCCGGACGCAGAACATCATTCCGGCACGGGACCTGGCGAACCGCGGCTACGTAGTGGTTTCCTACGGCGCACGGGGTTTCGGCGAGTCGACCGGTGAGGTCGAGGTCGCCGGGACGGAGGACATCAGCGACGTCACTACGGTGATCGACTGGGCGCTGCGCAACACCGACGCGGATCCGTCCCGCATCGGCGTCGGCGGCGTCTCCTACGGCGCCGGGATCGCGTTGATCGCCTCCGGTTTCGACCCGCGGATCCGGGCCGTGGCCTCGCTGAGCGGGTGGGCCGACCTGGTCGCCTCGCTGAGCACGAACGACACCCGGCACGGCCTCGCCGGCCTGGTGCTCTACCTGTCGGGCAAGGCCAACGGCACGCTCAGCGCGGAAACCGACGCCATGCTGCGGACTTACCTGGAACCACGCATCTCCGACGCCGACTCGGCGGCCGTGATCGAGTGGTCCCGGCCCCGCTCGCCGGCGACGTACCTGGACCGCATCAACGCGAACCGGCCTGCGGTGCTGGCCATCCAGACGTGGAGCGAGACGATGTTCCCGCCGGGCCAGATGGCCGAGTTCTTCCAGCGCCTGACCGGGCCGAAGCGCGCCGAGTTCGTGCCCGGCGACCATGCGGCCACCGAGTCCGGCGGCCTGCTCGGACTGCCCAGCGACACGTGGACCTCGGTCTACCGCTGGTTCGACGCCCACGTGGCGGGCACCGACACCTCGATCGCAGGCGAACCGCCGGTCGTCACCCGCGCCCGCCCCGGCATGCAGCAACCGGCGTACCACTCCAATTGGGACGAGATGCTGGGCGAGCCGGAGCGCGCCTACCTCGGCGCGGACACCTTGCAGGACCAGCCCGCCGCGTGGAGCCGCAGCGTGACGGCGAACCGCGACACCGTCGCCGACGGCGGCGTGCCGCTGGCGACCTACAGCCTGGAGGCGATGACCGGCAACCCGCCGAACATCTTCCTGCCCCAGGTCGACCCGGGCAGCGGCGCGGTGTGGAGCCAGGCGCTCACGCGCGAACCGGTCGAGATCCGCGGCTCGATGCACGCACACCTGACCGTGATTCCGCCCGCCGCGACCGGCACCGCTGTCGCCTACGTCTACGACGTCGACCCGTTCGGCATGGGCAGCCTGATCAGCTACCTGCCCTACAGCTGGAAGACCGCGACGCCGGGGCAGCCGCTGCCTGCCGACTTCGTGTTCACCCCCACCGCCTACACCGTCGCCGCGGGGCACCACCTCGCGCTCGTCATCGACTCCAAGGACCCGCTGTTCCTGGACTGGAACTCCGGCGGCGGGCGGCTTGGTTTCGCCTCCACCACCGCCGATCCGGCCTGGCTCGACGTACCTGTGCAACCCGGGAGGGCTTGAGTGACCACCACCATCCGCGAGGAGTTCACCGCGCTGCGCGCCGGCGGCCTCAACTGGGATGTCCTGCCGTTGCGCCTGTTCGCCAAGGGCAACGCGAAGTTCTGGAACCCGGCCGACATCGACTTCGGCCAGGACGCGCGGGACTGGGCGGCGCTGTCGGATGCGCAGCGGTTCGCCGCGACGATGCTGTGCGCGCAGTTCGCCGGCGGCGAGGAGGCCGTCACGCACGACATCCAGCCGTTCCTGTCCGCGATGGCCGCGGAAGGCCGGTTCGCCGACGAGATGTACCTGACCCAGTTCTGCTTCGAGGAGGCCAAGCACACCCAGGTCTTCCGGTTGTGGCTGGACGCCGTCGGAGTCACCGGGAACCTGCACGAGCACGTCGAGGACAACCCTGGCTACCGGGCCATCTTCTACGACGCCCTGCCCACGGCACTGGAGCGGCTCAAGCACGATCCCAGCTCGGCGAACCAGATCCGCGCCTCGGTGGTCTACAACCACGTCGTCGAGGGCGTGCTCGCGCTGACCGGGTACTTCGTGTGGAACCGGGCCTGCCGCGCGCACGGAATCCTGCCCGGGATGCAGGAGCTGATCCGCCGCATCGGCGACGACGAACGGCGGCACATGGCGTGGGGCACGTTCACCTGCCGCCGCCACGTCGCGGCTGACGACGCGAACTGGCAGGTCGTGCAGGACGAGATGCAGGCGCTGCTGCCGCACGCCATCGCGCAGATCGAGTGGACCACGAAGAAGCTCGACGGCGACCCGTTCGACCTGCGGCTGGACGGTGTCATGGAGTACGCCGCCGACCACGCGATGCGCCGCCTCAAAGCGATCGAGTCGGCACGCGGGATGCCGGTCGCGCAGATCGACCTGGACTACAGCCCGGAGCAGCTGGAAGAGGACTTCCACGACGAAGACGCGGCGCGGTGAGCGGCCGTGAACCCGGGCCGCACGCTGCTGGTCGTCGCGCTCGGCGCGTTCGTGACGACACTGGACAACACGATCGTCGCCGCCGGGGTGCCCTCGATCGGGCACGACCTCTCGCTGGACCTCGCGACGCTGCAGTGGGTCAGCATCGGCTACATGCTGCCGTTCGCGGGCCTGCTGCTGGTCGCCGGGACGCTGGTGGACCGGTGGGGGCAGCGGGGCACGCTGGGCGGCGGGCTCGTCGCGTTCGGGCTCGGGGCGGTGGCCGGCGGCTTCGCGACCACCGGTGCGCTGCTGATCGCGGCACGCGTGGTGCAGGGCCTGGCCGCCGCATTCCTGGTGCCCGCCCTGCTCAGTCTGCTGCGCACCAACCTGGACAGCAGGCAGCGGGCCATCGGCGCGACGCTCTGGACGGCGTGCCTCGCGGTGGCGCTCGCGCTCGGCCCGACGCTGGGCGGGCTGCTGTCCGAGTACCTCGGCTGGAGCTGGATCTTCTTCAGCAACGTGCCGTTCGTGCTGGTCATGCTCGTGTTGCTGCCGGCGACCGCGGGCACCGGACGGGTGCGGGACGCACGGCGGCCCGCGCTCGGTGCGATGGTGCTGGTGACGGCCGGGCTCGTGCTGGTCGCGGCCGCGATGGTCGGACTCGGCGACGACGCCCGGCTGTCGGAGGCGGCGCCGCTGCTGGGCGGGCTGGCCCTGATCGCCTGGTTCACGGTGCGGGAACGCCGCGCGCGGGAGCCGCTCGTGCCGCGCGATCTGGTGCGGGAACGGGTGTTCACCGGCGCGCTGGCCGTGCAACTGCTGTGGGGACTCGGGGTGTCCGGGATCTTCTTCTTCACCCCGTTGCTGCACCAGGACTCGCTGGGCCTGAGCCCGGTGGGCGCGGGCCTGCCGCTGGTGCTGGTCGCGGTCGCCATCATGGCGGTGACCCCGGCGGTGCCGCGGATCATGGCGCGGCTCGGTCCACATCGGACGGTCTGTGCCGGGCTGCTGGTGGTGGCGCTCGGTCTGCTCGCCGTGGCCGTCATCAACCACATCCCCGAGGTGCCGCCGCGGATACCCGGCCTGCTCCTGATCGGCGCCGGCTCGGCCCTGACCACGCCGTTGACCTCGTACTCCCTGGAAATCATCGACGAACGGCACGCGGGCACCGCATCGGGACTGCTGACGGCGTCCCGTGAGCTGTCCAGCGCCATGGGCGTCGCGCTGATCGGCGCGGTGCTCACGGCCGTACGCGCCGCCCGGTTGGACGAGGGCGCGCTGGGCGGGCCCGCGCTCGCCACCGGTTACACCGCCGGGCTCATCGTCGCGGCGGCTTTGGAAATAGCCGGTGCGGTGCTCGCCCTGTGGGTGTTCCGCGCGCCCGCCCGCAAAGTTCTGCCTGTCGTGACAACGGAGTCGGCCGGATCCTCGTCCCGCGGTGAGTAAGCCGGACACGATCGATTGACACCCCATTCAGCCCGAAAATAACCTCCGGCGCACGGATTTTTCGGGCACGGAATTCCCCGAGGGACTCGATGACTGAGAACTCTTCGTTCGCGACCATGCTCGGACACTGGGCCCGCGTGCAGGGCGACGAGATCGCCGTGACGTTCCTGGACTACCGCACCAGCGCGGACGGCAACGCGATTTCCCTGACCTGGCGCGAACTCGACGACCGCGTGAGCGCGGTGGCGGAGCGCGCCCGCGAGCTGGCCCTGCCGGGCGACCGCGCGGCCGTGCTGGTGAACCAGTCCGCCGACTACGTGGTGGCGTTCCTCGCGGCGATCCGCGCCGGCCTGGTCGCCGTCCCGTTGTTCGCGCCGTCCCTGCCCGGGCACGGCGACCGGCTCACCGCGGTGCTCGACGACTGCTCGCCCGCGCTCGTGCTGACCACCGACGACGAGCGCGACGACGTCAAGGGACTGGTGACCGGACCGGAAATCCTGGTGGTGGACGCGGTTCCGGCCGAGCCGGGCAGGCGGGAGTGGCCGGCGCCGGACCCGGACGACCTCGCCTACCTGCAGTACACCTCGGGTTCGACGCGCAGCCCGGCGGGCGTCATGCTGTCGCACCGCAACGTGGTCACCAACGCGCGGCAGGCGTTGCGGGCCTACGGCGCGCGGCGCGGCGCCACGTCGACGGTGAGCTGGCTGCCGCTGTTCCACGACATGGGCCTGATCCTCGGCGCCGGCGCGCCCGTGGTCGGCGGCCTGACCTCGGTGCTGATGGACCCACTGGCGTTCCTGGAGCGGCCGGAGCGGTGGCTGCGCGCGTTGTCGGCGAGCCCGGGCGCGATCAGCGCCGCGCCGAACTTCGCCTACGCCTACAGCGCGTCCCGGGTGTCCGAGCGGGAGAAGAGCTACCTGGAGCTGAGCCGGGTGGTGTCGCTGATCAACGGCAGCGAACCGGTTCTGCCGTCGACGATCGCGAAGTTCCAGGACGCGTTCGCCGAGTGCGGGCTGCGGCCCGAGGTGCACCGCGCGTCCTACGGCCTGGCGGAGGCGACGGTGCTGGTGTCGGTGACCGACGCCGGATCGCCGTCGCGGCAGGTCACCTTCGACCGGGACCGCCTCGCGGCCGGCACCGCGACACCCGCCTCCGGCGGCGCCACCACGACCCTGGTGTCCTGCGGGCGGCCGGTGGACCAGCGGATCCGGATCGTCGACCCGGACGGGCGCCCGGTCCCTGACGGCACGGTCGGCGAGATCTGGGTCAGCGGCCCGAACGTCGGCCTGGGCTACTGGGACCGGCCGGACGCCACCTTCGGCCGGCAGGTGCCCGGCGAGGACGGCGACTGGCTGGCGACCGGCGACCTCGGGGTCCTGTTCGAGGGCGAGCTGTTCATGACCGGCCGGATGAAGGACCTGATCATCGTCGACGGCCGCAACCACTACCCGCAGGACGTCGAGCAGACCGTCGAGGCCCACCCGGTGGTGCGGCCGCACTCCGCCGCCGCCTTCTCGGTGCCGGTCGAGGACGGCGAGGCGCCGGTGGTCGTGCTGGAACGGGCCCGCGACACCGAAGCGGACTTCGGCGAAGTGGCGGCCTGGCTGCGGTCCGAGGTGTCCGCGGTGCACGGCCTGCGGCTGCGGGACGTCGTGTTCACCGAACCCGGCGAGGTGCCGAGAACGTCGAGCGGAAAGATCAGCCGGGCGCTGACTCGGCAGCGCTACCTCGACGGCTCGCTCGACGCGCGGCGGCTCGCATGACGGGCCTGCGTGCGTGGCTGGTGGACCGGGTGGCGGCCGCGCTGGGCGTTCCCGCCGCCGAGGTCGACCCGGCGAAGCCGTTGCAGGAAACCGGATTGTCCTCCCGCGACGCGATGACGTTGACCGGCGACCTGGGCCGGTTCCTCGGCCGGTCGCTGCCCGCGACCCTGGTCTGGGAGCACCCGACGATCAACGACCTCGTCGCCGCACTGTCCGACGTGGAGCGTGAGGCGGCGGCGCAGTGGACCCCGGAGCCGGGCGAGCCGGTCGCCGTCGTCGGGATCGGGTGCCGTCTGCCCGGCGGCATCACCTCGCCCGGCGGGTTCTGGCGGTTCCTCGAGTCCGGCGGCGACGGGATCGGCGACCTGCCCGAGGGCCGCTGGGAGTCCTTCGCCGACGCCGCCGAGCTGGCCGCGCTGCCGCGCCGGGGCGGCTTCCTCGACGACGCGCTGGGTTTCGACGCCGCCTTCTTCGGCATCACCCCGCGTGAGGCCGAGGCGATGGACCCGCAGCAACGGCTGCTGCTCGAAGTCGCCTGGGAGGCGCTGGAGCACGCGGGCATCCCGCCGTCCTCGCTGCGCGGCACGCGTACCGGCGTGTTCGTTGGGCTGTCGGCCGCCGAGTACGGCTACCTGACGATGACCGACGTGTCCGCGATCGACGCGTGGTCCGGCACCGGCGCCGCCGCGAGCATCGCCGCGAACCGGCTGTCCTACCTGCTCGACCTGCGTGGCCCGAGCCTCACGATCGACACCGCGTGCTCGTCGTCGCTGGTCGCGGTCCACCAGGCGGTGCAGAGCCTGCAGCGCGGCGAGATCGGCACCGCGCTGGTCGGCGGCGTGAACCTGCTGCTCACCCCGGGGATCACCGCGAACTTCACCGAGGCCGGGGTGCTCGCCGCGGACGGCCGGTGCAAGCCGTTCGACGCGCATGCCGACGGGATCGCCCGCGGCGAAGGCTGCGGGGTCGTCGTGCTGAAGCCCCTGCGTGCGGCGCGCCGCGACGGCGACCGGGTGCTGGCGGTGATCCGCGGCAGCGCGGTCAACTCCGACGGCCGCTCCAACGGCATCACCGCGCCCAACCCGGAGGCGCAGGCGGCGCTGCTGCGGGACGCCTATGCCGCGGCCGGGCTGGATCCGTCCGTTGTGGACTACGTCGAGGCGCACGGCACCGGGACGCTGCTCGGCGACCCGATCGAAGCCGGGGCGCTCAAGCGCGTGCTCGGCCGCGGGGCGGACCGGCCGCTGCTCCTCGGCTCGGTGAAGAGCAACCTCGGCCACCTGGAGGGCGCGGCCGGCATCACCGGCCTCATCAAGACCGTGCTCGCGTTGTCCCGGCGGCGGGTGCCGCCGAGCCTGCACTACCGCGAGCCGAACCCGCACATCGACTTCGACGGCCTGCGGGTGGTCACCGAGCCGGCGCCGTGGCCGCGGTACTCCGGCGTGGCCAGGGCGGGTGTGTCTGCGTTCGGGTTCGGTGGCACCAACGCGCACGTCGTGCTGGAGGAGTGGCCGGCGAACCCGCGGTTCGCGGACGACGCCGGGCCGCACGTGTTCGCGGTGTCCCGCCGGTCGGCCGACGGGCTGCGGGACCGGGCTGCCGAGCTGGCCCGCTGGGTCGAATCGTCCGACGTGCCGTTGAGCGCGGTGGCCTCGACGCTGGCCCATCGCCGCGACAACCTGCCGGTGCGCGCCGCCGTCGTCGCCTCCACCCGGGAGGAGCTGGCTGCCGCGCTGCGGGACGTGCAGCCGGGGCAGGGAAGCCTCGACGGGGTCGTCTTCGTGTTCTCCGGCTACGGCTCGCAGTGGACCGGCATGGGACGGCGGCTGCTCGAGACCGAGCCCGCGTTCGCCGCGGAGGTGGACCGGCTGGACCCGGTGTTCCGCGCCGAGGCCGGGTTTTCGCTGCGGGAGGTGCTGGCGGGCGAGCCGCCGGACCTCGCCGCGACGCAGCTGGCGTTGTTCGGGATGCAGGTCGCCCTCGCCCGGCTGTGGCGGGCGCACGGCGTGACTCCCGCGGCGGTGCTCGGGCAGTCCATGGGCGAGGTCGCCGCCGCCGTCGTCGCCGGGGCGCTGGACGTCACCGACGGCCTGCGCGTGATGACGACGCGGGCGCGGCTGCTCGGCGAGATCGACTCGGCGGGCACGGGCGCGATGGCCGTGGTCGAGGCGTCGGCCGCGGAGATCGCCGAGTTCGCCGGGGTCGAGGTGGCGGTGTACGCGTCGGCGTCGCAGTGCACGGTCACCGGTGACGCCGAAGCGGTCAGCGCGCTGGTGTCGCATGTGGAGGGTCAGGGCCGGTTCGCGAAGCTGCTGCCGGTGAGCGGGGCCGGGCACTCGCCCGCGGTCGACGCGATCCTGGACCGCTTCCGCGCCGGGCTCGCGATCGAGCCGGGCAGCCCGGAGGTGCCCTGCTACACCAGCGTGCTCGACGATCCGCGCGACAAGCCGCTGTTCGACGTGGACTACTGGGCGGCCAACCTGCGCCGCCCGGTGCGGTTCGCGCAGGCACTGGCGGCGGCGGTCGAGGACGGCCACGGCACATTCGTCGAGATCGCCCCGCACCCGGTGGCCCTCGCGGCGATCGAGCAGGCCGGGGCGACCGGGCTGCCGACCGCGAACCGCAAGACCGACGAGCAGCTCGCGTTCTTGACCAGCCTCGCCCGCCTGCACGTGCTCGGCCACCCCGGCGTGTTGACCACCCGGGAGCCGAAGCAGCCGCCGGTCGATCTGCCCGGCGCGGTGTGGCGGCACGAGCGGTTCTGGGCTCACCGGCGGGCGCGGGCGGCAGGCCACCCGCTGCTGGGCACGCACGCCGAGGTGCCGGGCAGCAACCAGCGCGTGTGGCGCGGGGAGATCGGCACGGACCGGCATCCGTGGCTCGCCGACCACGCGGCCTTCGGCACGCCGATCTTCCCGGCGACCGGGTTCGTCGAGCTGGCGCTGTCCGCGGCCGGACCACGCGTCACCGACGTCGAGCTGCGCCAGATCCTGCCGCTTGGCCCCGAGCAGGAGGTCACGACTTCGCTGGTGGACGACGTGATCAGCGTGCACACCAAACCGGGCGACTGGGTCTGCCACGCGACCGCCCGCGTCGGCGAGGAGGTGCCGCTGGAGCCGCTCGGCCCGGTCGACGGCGACCCGGTCGACCTCTACGCCGCGCTGGACGCGATGGGCATGAGCTACGGCCCGGCGTTCCGGCTGCTGCGCGACGTGACCGCGGTGGCGGGACGCGCGTCGGCAGTCATCGACATGCCGAAGCCGGCCGGGCACGTCCTGCACCCCGCGCTGGCCGACGCCTGCCTGCACGCCCTGGCCGCCGCGACCGGACCGGCGCTGCGCGAAGCCGACGGGCTGTTCCTGCCGATGTCGATCGGCGCGGTCACGGTCGCCGGCGACCCGCGGTCCGGCGTGCGCGTCGACGCCGTCGTGGACTCGCTCTCCGGCGACGACCTGCGTGGCACGGTGCAGCTTGTCGCCGCCGACGGCGCGGTGCTGGCCGAGTTCCGCGACGTGCACGCCCGCCGGTTCCGCCGGTCCGCGCTGCCGGTTCCGTTGTCCGGCAAGCTGTTCGAGGCGTCCTGGACGCGGACCGGCCTGCCCGGTGCGGCGGAGGAGGACCGGACCTGGGTGCTCGTGCACCGCGGGGAGCCCGGCCTGCGGTTCGGCGACGACCGCGTGGTCGTGGTCCCGCCGGACGACCCGCGGGCCCTGCGTGCCGCGCTGGCGACCCGGCCGGACGGCGTGGTGTGGTTCGCGCCGGAGGCGGACGGCCCGGAGCTCGTGCACGAGGTCACGCGGCTCGTTGCCGAGCTCGCCGAATCGCCGGCCCGGCTGTGGCTGGTGACCGGTTCGGCGGCCGCGGTCGACCCCGGCGAGGCGGGCCGCCCGGACCTGGCGTGCCTGCGGGCGCTGGTGCGGGTCCTCGCGTTCGAGCACCCCGAGCTGCACGCGAGCCTGGTCGACGTCGACCCGGAGTCGCTGGACCAGCTGCCCGCCGAGCTGCGCGCGGACGGCCCGGACGACGAGATCGCCTGGCGCCGCGGCGTCCGGCACACGCGGGAGCTGACCCGGCCCCGGCTCGGGGCGGCCGGGCGGCAGGCGGTGCGCGACGGCGCCTACGTGATCACCGGCGGGTTGGGCGGGCTCGGTTTGGTCGCGGCCCGCTGGCTGGCCGATCGCGGTGCGACGCGGATCGTCCTGTCGTCCCGGAGCGTGCGTGCGGTCGACGTGCCCGGTGCGGTCGTGGTGGCGGGGGACATCGCCGAACCCGGGGTAGCGGAGCGGCTCGTCGAGGCCGCGACCAGCGGTGGGATGCCGCTGCGTGGTGTCCTGCACGCGGCCGGGGTGCTCGCCGACGGCGCGGCGGTGTCGCTGACCCCGGAGCAGCTGGCGACGGCGTGGCGGCCGAAGGCGACCGGCGCGTGGCGCCTGCACGAGGCCACGCTCGGCCACGACCTGGACTGGTGGCTGGTCTACTCCTCGGCGGCCGCGTTGTTCGGCTCGCCCGGCCAGACCGCCTACGCGATGGCCAACGCCTACGCCGACGCGCTCGTGGAGTGGCGCCGCGCCCACGGCCTGCCCGCCGCGACGATCAACTGGGGCGCGTGGGGCGAGGCGGGCGCCGTGGTCGGCACGACGAACCCGGTGCTCGAACCGCTCGGCACCGCCGAGGCGCTGGAAGCGCTGGAGGCCGTCCTGGCCCGCGACCGGGCGGCCACCGGCGTGGCCCGGCTCGACGCGGACGCTGTGCTCGAATTGTTCCCGCGCCTCGCCGACCGGCCGTTCTTCGACCTGCTCGTGCCGCGGCGCACGGCGGCGTCGGCGTGGCCGGGCATGGCGGCGCTGGAACCGGCGACCGCGCACGCGGCCATCGCCGACCACCTGACGTCGCTGGTCGCCGGACTGATGGGCTTCGCGCCGGAACAGGTCGACCGGCACGTGCCGCTCACCCAGCTCGGCCTGGACTCGCTGCTCGCGATGCGGGCGCGCGGCGCTGTCGAGCGGGACTTCGGCCTCCCGCTGCCGGTGCCGATGCTGCTGCGCGGCGCGAGCCTCGCCGAGCTGGCGGCGCACCTCGCGGAGCAGGCCGGGTTCGTCGCCGGTACCACTGCGGTCACCGCGGTCGTCGTCGGACCGCGCGATCCGGCCGAGCGCTGGGTCGCCCGGCACTGGCACGAGGTGCTCGGCCGCTTCTCCGGGGTGCACGAGGACTTCCCCGGCGATCCGGCCGAGCTGCGCGCGGCGATGTCGGCCGAACTGCCGGACCTGCCCGCGAACCTGTTCGACCGGCCGACGATCGCCGCGATGGCCGACCTGCTGCGCGACCGGATCGAGGGCTCCGGGCCGGTGCGCTGCCTGCGTGCGGGCACCGGGGCCCCGGTGTTCCTGTTCCACCCGGCAGGCGGGCCGGCGAGTGTCTACACGCGACTGGTGCGTGACCTGCCTGGCGAGTTCCCGGTGTACGGGTTCGAGCGGCTGGACGACCTGGACACCGTCGAGGCGAAGGCGGCCCGCTACCTGGAGATGATCCGCGAGATCCAGCCGCGCGGGCCGTACCGGCTCGGCGGGTGGTCGTTCGGCGGCTGCCTCGCCTACGAGTGCGCGCGGCAGCTGGACGAGCCGGTGGAGCTGGTGTTCCTGATCGACACCATCCTCCCGCTGCCTGCCGACGCGCCGGCCGAGGACCTGCTGCTGGACCGGTTCGGCCGGTTCGCCACGCACATCGAGCAGACCTACGGCGTCGCGCTGGACATCCCGCGCGACGAGCTGGCCCGGCTCGGCGAGGGCGAGCAGATCGGGCTCGTCATGCGGCAGCTGGCGGAGAAGGTGCCCGGGCTGGGCGAGGGCGTGCTGCACCACCAGTACACGTCCTATGTGGACGCCCGGGTCGCGGAGCGGTACGCGCCGGGCAACTACGCCGGCCGGGTGGTGCTGTTCCGCGCGCGGGAGCCGCATCCGCTGACCACCGCGCTCGACCCGCGCTACCTGCGTGCCGACGAGGCGCTGGGCTGGGACGAGTTCTGCCCGGACCTGGAGATCGTGCGGGTGCCCGGCGACCACGTCTCGATGATCGACCCGCCGCACGTGTCCGTCATCGCGGCCGCGCTCGGCGACCGGATCACACGGAAGTGAGGACCGCAGTGGACGTCCCGTTCGCCCCGACGACCGCCTACCGGATCGCCGACCTGGCCGCCCGTCAGGACGAGGCGGTGCGCATCGCCGAGAAGCGCGCGATCGACCGGCAGCACGCGAAGGGCAAGCTGACCGCCCGCGAGCGCATCGACCTGCTCGTCGACGACGGGTCGTTCGTCGAGCTGGACCAGTTCGCGCGGCACCGCTGCACCGAGTTCGGCATGGACGGCAACCGCCCCTACGGCGACGGCGTGGTCACCGGCCACGCCACTGTGGACGGTCGTCCGGTGTGCCTGTTCTCCCAGGACTTCAGCGTGTTCGGCGGCAGCATGGGGGAGGTCTTCGGCGAGAAGGTCCTCAAGGTGATGGACCTGGCGATGTCGATCGGCTGCCCGGTCATCGGCATCAACGACTCCGGCGGCGCGCGCATCCAGGAAGGCGTGGTGTCGCTGGCCTACTACGCCGAGCTGGGGCGACGCAACGCGCACGCGTCCGGGGTGATCCCGCAGATCTCCATGATCATGGGCCCGTGCGCGGGCGGCGCAGTGTACTCGCCCGCGATCACCGACTTCACCGTGATGGTCGAGGACACCTCGCACATGTTCGTCACCGGGCCGGACGTCGTGCACGCCGTGACCGGCGAGCGGGTCACCGCCCAGCAGCTCGGCGGCGCCGCGGTCAACAGCGAGATCTCCGGCAACGCCCACCACCGCGCGACCGACGAGCGGGACGCGATCGACTGGGTGCAGACCCTGCTCGGCTACCTGCCGCTGAACAACCTGGACGCCGCGCCGGAGTACGCGGATGAAACGTCCCGCGAGATCACCCCGGCGGACCTCGAACTGGACCGGATCGTCCCGGACTCGCTCAACCAGGCCTACGACATGACCGAGGTGATCCGGCGCCTGGTCGACGACGGCGAGTTCACCGAGATCCACGGAGCGTTCGCGCCCAACATGATCTGCGCGTTCGGCCGCGTCGAGGGCCGCTCGGTCGGGATAGTGGCGAACCAGCCGCTCCGGCAGGCGGGGGTGATCGACATCGACGCCTCCGAGAAGGCCGCCCGGTTCGTGCGGTTCTGCGACGCGTTCGGCATCCCGATCGTCACCCTGGCCGACGTGCCCGGCTACCTGCCCGGCACCGAGCAGGAACGGCAGGGCATCATCCGGCGCGGCGCGAAGCTGATCTACGCCTACTCCGAGGCGACCGTGCCGAAGGTGACCGTGGTGACCCGCAAGGCCTACGGCGGCGGGTACGCGGTGATGGGTTCCAAGCACCTCGGGGCGGACGTCAACCTGGCCTGGCCCACCGCGGAGATCGCGGTGATGGGCGCCGAGGGGGCGGTCGAGGTGCTGCACCGGCACGAGCTCGCTCGGCTGTCCACAGAGGACCGGGTGGCGGCTGTCCGGCGGCTGACCGAGGAGTACCGCAAGCACCACGCGAGCCCGTACCTGGCCGCGGAGCGCGGATATGTCGACATGGTCGTGCCGCCGTCCCAGACCCGGCTCCAGGTGGCTCGCGCGCTGCGCACGCTCCGCACGAAACGGCAGACGCTGCCGGCGAAGAAGCACGGCAACATCCCGCTGTGAAACCACCCGAGGAGAACCGATGAGAACCGACCGGGCCGGGCGCCGCCGTCGCCGCTGGGCCTTGCTGGTGTTACCCGTCGTCGCCGTGATCACCGGTGCCGCCCTGGCCGCGCCGGTGTCGGCCGCCACGGTCAGCGCCGACGATGGAGCGAAAGTGGTCAAGGAGACCTGGATCGACGACCGCACGGTCGACCTGGAGATCGACTCGCCCGCGCTGGGCGAGACCGGCATGGTGCGGCTGATCGTGCCGGTGAAGTGGCGCGCCGAACCCGCCCGGACCTGGCCGACGCTGTGGCTGCTGCACGGGTGCTGCGAACCGGCGGACTACCAGTCCTGGGACCGGTTCACCGACGTGAAGGCGTTCACCGCGGACAAGGACGCGATCGTCGTCATGCCCTCCGACGGCGAGGCAGGCATGTACACGAAGTGGTGGAACTTCGGGCTGAAGTCCACACCGGACTGGGACCGGTTCCACACCGAGGAGGTCCGCCAGATCGTCGAGCGCGGCTACCGCGGCGGCACGAAACGCGCGGTGGCCGGGGTGTCCATCGGCGGCTACGGCGCGCTCGCGTACGCGTTCCTGCACAAGGGGATGTTCGGCGCGGCCGCCTCCTACAGCGGGATCCCCAACACGTTGTTCCCCGGCACGCCCGAGGTGATCCAGGGCATCCTGATCCGCGCCGGGCACTACAACTTCTTCGACCTGTGGGGCGACGAGAAGGCGAGCTGGCCGATCTGGTGGTCCCGCAACCCGTACGACCACATCGACGACCTGCGCGGCACCGCGCTCTACATCTCGTGCGGCGACGGCCGGACCGGCCCGCTGGATCCGCCGGGGCAGTCCGATCCGCTGGAACCGGCGGCGCTGCTCACGTCCAAGAGCTTCACCGACAAGCTGAAGCGAATGGGCGTTCCGGCCACTGTGGACTACTACGGCGCAGGCACCCACAGCTGGCCGTACTGGGAACGGGCACTGCACAACTCGTGGCCGGTGCTCGCTCCGGCTCTTGGTCTGTGAAGGAGAAAATGTGAAGAACCGCAATTTCCGCCGACGGCTGCTGGCCGCGCTGGTGGGTTTCGTGCTGCTCGCGGGCGGCGCGGTGGCCATGTCGGCGCCGTCCGCGGTGGCGGCTCCAGTTCTGCCGGGCCCGTTCGACGATTCGTTCTACACCCCGCCGTCGCCGCTCCCGGCGGGCAACGCCGGTGACGTGATCCGCTGGCGGCCCACGGTGCCGCTGATGAACGCGGCGAACGCGGACGCCTGGGAGGTCATGTACCTGTCGACGAACGCGCTGGGCGCGCGCAACGCGGTGACCGGCACGGTGCTGGTGCCGAAGGGCGTGGACCCGGCGAAGGCGCCGATCGTCGGGTTCGCCGTCGGCACGCAGGGCCCGGCGTTCAAGTGCACCCCGTCGAAGGCCATCGAGCGCGGCACGCTCTACGACCAGCCCGCCATCAACGACTCGCTGGCCAGCGGCTACGCGGTCGCGGTCACCGACTACGAGGGCTACTCGCCGAACACGGTGCCGACCTACATCACCGGGCAGTCCATGGGCCCCGCGGTGATCGACTCGGTGCGTGCGGCGCAGCGGCTTTCGCAGGCCGGGCTGTCCGACGACGCCAAGGTGATCTTCCAGGGCTACTCGCAGGGCGGCGGGGGCGCGCTGTGGGCGGCGGAGAAGCAGCCGGTGTACGCGCCGGAGATGAATCTGGTCGGTGCGGTGGCCGGCGGGGTGCCCGCGGACCTGACCGAGGTCGCGAAGGGCCTGGACGGCTACCTGGGCTTCGGCTTCCTGGCGTTCGCCGCGGTCGGCCTGGACACCGCTTACCCGGAGCTCGATCTGGACTCCTACCTCAACGACACGGGACGGCAGCAGATCGCCGAGGCCAAGCAGAACGCGTGCGTGGTGGAGCTGCTGACCAACTACGCGTTCAAGAAGATCTCCGACTACACGACGTCGAACCCGCTGGACACCCCGGCGTGGCAGGCGCGCCTGGCGGAGAACAAGCTCGGGGCGGCGCCGCCGCGGGTCCCGGTGTTCCAGTACCACGCCGCGACGGACGAGATCGTGAACACGCCCCAGGCGGACGCGCTGCACAAGCACTATTGCGCGGCGGGCGTGACGGAGCAGTGGAACACCTACGTGTCCGACCACTTGAGCGGCATCTTCGCCGGCAACGCCGACGCCCACCGGTGGATCGTGGACCGGTTCGCCGGCAAGGAGGCCCCGACAAACTGCTGACGGCGGCTGGCGGTCTCTTAGCTTCGAGGAGGCTGCTGCTGGCGGTCCTTGGCTTTGACTCCACAGGTTTGCCCCGCCAAACGTGAGGGTTGGGCGGCCCGGCTTCCCACCGGACCGCCCAACCCTCACACTCGTTTGCCGCCCAGTGCCGCCGATGAAGGGCCCATTCATGCGGATACGACTGGCCCACTCGCCCGGCCCACTCGCTCGGCCTACTCGCTCGGCCTGGTCGCCCGGCCTACGCCCAGCCCACTCGCCCGGCCCATTCCCGGCCTACTCGCCCGGCCCGGTCGCCCGGCCCACTCGCTCGGCCCGGTCGCCCCGCGCCGGGCTCTGCCGCGCGGACTTCACTCACCTCCCGGCCCGTGTCGCGCCGATGAACGGTCCATTCATCACTTCGCGAGTGGTCCATTCACGCGGCCCAGATGACCCACCCCGGGATGCGATTCCCCGTCCCAGCCCTCGGCGGCGCGTGAACGGTCCATTCATCGCTTCGCGACTGGCCCACTCGCGCGGCCCGGGCGCCCCGCCGCAGCCTGGCGCCCCGCCGCAGGCTCCGCCGCCCAGTCCGCACGCACCTCGCTGCCGGTGCCGCCGATGAACGGTCCATTCATCCCACATGACTGGTCCATTCACGCGGCCCAGGCGACCCACCTCGGGTTGAGATTCCCCGTCCCGCCCCTCGGCTGCGCATGAATGGTCCATTCATCGCAGCGCGACTGGCCCACTCGCGCCAGCACGAAGTGTCCACCCGCGCCACCGCCGGACATCTCAGGCGCAACCACCGGGCATCTCAGCGCAACCGCCGGGCATCTCAGCGCAGGTGCCGCTCGAAGAACCGTCCCGCGCTCTCCAGTTCGAAGCGCGGCACGTCGGCGTGCCGGCCGGGGTTGGCGTGCAGGCTCTTCTCCTCCGATGCGAACGCGTCGAACAGCGCCAGGCCCGCCTCGCGCGGGATGAGTTCGTCGTCCCACTGGAGCAGGAACTCGATCGGGATCCGCACCCGCCGCGCGGCCTCCACCAGCAGATCTCCGGCGAGCCCGAACACCGCCGCGGCTATCCGCCGGTCCGCGGCGGCCAACGGGATTCCGGTCGCACTGCCCATCGACACACCCCAGAACCCGACCGGCCCGACCCCCGGCAGCGCGTCCAGCACCCGCTGCCACTCGGGCACAGCCTGCGTCGCCCGCGAGACGTTGTCCCGCGCGATCTCGTCGAGAACCGGCTCGCCCGCCGCCATCCGCTGCTGGATCAGCGCGCGGATCCGCTCGTCCTGCTCGGTGCGTGGCCGGTGACCGTGCCCCGGCGCGTCAATGGCCACGACCGACAAACCGCAGGCCCGCACGAAGTGGTGGGCTCGTGCCACCATGCCCGGGGCCTTCTTGTGCTGCCCGCCGCCGTGTGCCAGGAGCACCAGCGGACCGGCGACGGCGCCGACCGGTGACCAGAACACACCGGTGACGTCGCCGAGCGAGAACGAACGTTCCGAGACGCCGTCAGCAGCCGTCTCCGAGATGAAGCGCATGAGTGATGCCTTTCGGGAGGAGAACCCAACCGGATACCGCGAAAATGGGTCTCACCTCCTCAGGCCGTCACGAACGCCGCGACGTTACCCATCCGCTCGCCTGTGATCAACACGGTTTTCCGGTTTTTCCAGAGCCCGTGTGCCAAGGTGGCCTCATGAAGGTGTTCGTCACCGGAGGCACCGGCGCGATCGGTGGGCACACTGTTCCCGCGTTGGTCCGATCGGGTCACGAGGTCACTGCGTTGTCCCGGAGTGCAGAAAAGGACGCCGTGCTCGAACGGCAGGGCGCGACGCCCGTGCGGGCGGACCTGTTCGACCGCGCGGCACTGGCGGAGGCGATGGCCGGGCAGGACGCCGTGATCAACCTGGCCACCGCGATCCCGCCGACGTCCAGGTTCCTGGTGCCGGGGGCGTGGCGGGCCAACGAGCGGATCCGGACGCGCGGCTCGGCGACGGTCGTGGACGCGGCGCTGGACGCCGGCGTCGGGCGGCTCGTGCAGGAGTCGGTCAGCATGTTGTACCGGGACCGGGGCGCCGAGTGGGTCGACGAGGACTCCCCGGTCGACCACTTCCCGATGACCCGCGGCAACTACGCGGCCGAAGCCAACGCGAGCCGCTTCACCGCGGCCGGGGGCGCCGGCGTCGTGCTGCGGTTCGGCTGGTTCTACGGCCCCGGCGCGGCACACGCCGAGGAGATGCTGGCCGCGGCACGGCGGCACATCGGCATGATGCTGGGTCCGCCGGAGGGCTACCTCTCGCCGATCCACCTGGCCGACGCGGCCTCCGCGGTGGTCGAGGCGCTGGCGGCGCCGTCCGGCACGTACAACGTCGTGGACGACGAGCCGCTGACGAAGCGCGCGTTCACCGAGGCACTGGCACGCGCCGCCGGAGCACGGCTGTGGGTACGCGGCCCGGGCCGGGCGGCGCTGCTCCTCGGCGAGCGGCTGACCTCGCTGACTCGCTCACTGAGGGTGAGCAACGCCCGCTTCCGCACGGCGACCGGTTGGGCGCCGCGATACCCGAGCGCGCGGGAGGGCTGGCTCGCGATGGCTGCGGCGCTGTCTCGCTGAGGGCAGGGTGCCCTTCCGAGGGGAGGGACGCGGCTTGGACTGGGCGATTGGATGCCGCGGTAGCCGAGTGCGCGGGAGGGCTCGCTCGCGACGGCTGCGGCGCTGTCCCGCTGAGGGCAGGGTGCCCTTCGAGGGGAGGAGCGCGGCTTGGACTCCGCGACTGCATGCCGCGGTAGCCGAGTGCGCGGGATGGCTCGCTCGCGACGGCTGCGGCGCCCCTGCCTTGACGCCCACAAGAAGGGGTTCACAGGCCGGCGAGCCCCGGTCTGAGCGAACTTCATGCCGACCGGGCCGCGCCGTCCTGGTGAGCGCGCCGAAAAATCACCGCCGCCAAAACCCCCTCCTCGGGTGAGGCCGAACGGACGCCCGCCCCGGGCGCCGGCCCTCGCGCCCCGGACGCCCGCCCCGGGCGCCAGGCACGCCGCCCCGGGCGCCCGGCCCCACGCCCCGGGGCGCCAGCCCTCACGCCCCGGGGGCGCCAGGCATCACCGCCCCGGGGCGCCAGGCATCGCCCCCCTGGGGCGCCAGGCACGCCGCCCGCGGCGCCAGGCACGCCGCCCGCGGCGTCAGGCATCACCGCCCGCGGCGCCAGGCATCACCGCCCCGGGGCGCCAGGCATCACCGCCCCGGGCGGCCGGCCCGCCTCACGGCTCCGGTTCGTCGTGCCGGTGGTGCCGCCCGCTGGGCGACAGGTGGTGCCGCCACCGCGCCGGCCGGTCGGTCTCGTGCCGGTTGCCCGATCTCGAGCCGTTGCCCAGCACGTCCGAGGCGGCCACCCACCGCTGCGCGCCGTCTTCGTCGGTCATCGGCACGCGCAGGCCGTCCTCGCCTGCCCGGCACTCCCCGGACACGACACCCACGCGCACGGTCACCTTGTCCGGCCCGTCGTCGTCGCGGTCGAGGTACATCAGCCGTTCGCCGACCGGGAATGCGTCCGCTTGGAGTTCGTGGTCGTGGGACGTCGTCGTCATCCGGTGCTCCCCTCGCATTGTCAATTCCAACAGCGGGTACCGCCGGGGTCCGGAGCGGATTCCTCGTCCGCCGTCTGCCTGCCTCCTGGCGACGGCGGAACCCGATGCTAACCGGCGATTGTCCGGAACACGACCCTTCGTCCCTCAGAAATCGTTCGAGCGCACCGGGTCGCGACCGTCGACGATGGCCCGCGCGAGGTCCGCGACCCGCTGGTTGTGGTCGCGCGCGTACCGCCGCAGGCCCTCGAACGCCGTGTCCACACCGATCTTGTGCCGTTCCGCCAGCATGCCCTTGGCCTGCTCGATCACGACCCGGCTGTCCAGCGCAGTCTGCAGGTGCCGCAACCGCACGCCGAGCTGGTGCAGATCCCGTTGGTGGGCCAGGCGAAGCGCGGCCGCGTGCGCCAGGCGCGACCCAGCGGGGTGGGTATTTCCGCCGACGTCGAACAGGCACAGCGCGCCGAAGACCTCGCCGTCGGCGTCGATCGGCAACGTGCGTACCGAGGAGTAACCGGCTTCCTTGCAGGCCGGGGAAAACCGCGGCCACGGACCGTCGCCCGATGATCCACTGTGGAGGCATTCCGGGGCAGGCCCCTCGCCGAGTTCGAGCTGGAGGCGCACCAGATCACGCGCGGCCCCGGTGCCGGCGGCGATTTCCACCGGCTCGGCCGGGAACGACACCAGCACCCCGGCGTCGCGCGCGGGCACGAGGACGGTGGCGCGCTCGGCGAGGTCCTGCGCGAACCGGTGCACGTCGAAGCCCTCGGATTCGCGCGCCAGCAGTTCGAGCAGGGCGTCGATCAGTTCGGTGCGCATGGGCCGCCCTCCCGTGTCCGTGAGCCGTACCCGCGTCCGGCTTGCCGCGAACTGGGCTGATCGGGTGAACCACGATCCGTGCCCGATCGGCTCCCGCTCGTTCTTGACCAGCGTTTACGCCCCCATCGCGGGCGATAGTGCTTGTGTGACGTGCATTACAGTTTTACCGTGTCGCATGACCACCGCGTTCGACACCGCCAGGGCGATCGGCGACGCCGTCCTGTACCGCCCGCGGACGCAGGACTGGCGGTTCGGGGTGCTGATGCCGCCGGCGTTCGCGTCACCGCAGGCCGGTGACTTCGCCGACTGCCGCGTGGAGTGCCTGCTGGAACCCCGCTCCCACGCCGTGCTGCACGTGCGGCTGCGGTTCCTCCAGGGGCAGGAGCGCGTCGTGCGCCAGGACGGCGCCGAGCACGTCAGCTGGGACGAGGCGGTCGAGCGCGAGGTCGACGCCGTGCTCCCGGTCGCCGAGCTGACCGCCCAGCGCACCTGCGTCCCGTTCGTCGTCGGCGGCGCCGAGCGGACCGAGGTCCTCGGCCCGGCGAGCAGGCTCGTCCGCCGGAGCTGGACGGTCACCGGCGAGCTGCGGCTGAGCGCCCAGGTGCTGGGCGGCCCCCACGGCGGGATCCGGTTGCGGGCCGACGTCGTCAACAACACCGAGTGGTACGAGCCGGACTCGCCGCGGGAAGTCGCGCTCCGGCACGCGATGCTGGCCGCGCACCTGGTGCTCGCGGTGAACGCGGGCCGGTTCGTGTCGCTGACCGAACCGCCGCCGTGGGCGCGGGCGGCCGCCGAGCAGTGCGAAAGCCACCGGCTGTGGCCGGTCCTGCTCGGCGACAACGACGCCGCAGTGCTGGCCGCGCCGGTCACCCTGTACGACCACCCGGTCGTCGTGCCGGAGAGCGAGGAGCGCATCCAGTACGTGCGCCGCGGGCTCCCGGAGGACGTGTGGTGGGACCCCGGCGGGGTGTCGCCCGAAACCGACGAGGTGGTGGTCGCCGGAATCGCGGTGGCCGCCGGCAGCCGGGTACGCCTCCGCGACGGCCGCACCGGCACCGTCCACGCGGTACTGTCCGATGAGGACGGCAGCCTGCACCTGGAGGTCAGGGTGGGCGACCGGTACCACTACACCGTGCCGGACGAGGTCGAACCCCTGCGCGGGTGACCGGTCAGGGCGCCAGGTCGGCCGCGTTGTACTTGCAGGAGGCGTTCCACAGCAGGAACGAGTCCATCCCGTTGGCACGCGCGCCGTCCAGCTGCGCCCGGATCTGGTCCCGCCCGTAGTGGACGGACATGCTGAACGCCTGGATCCACGGGATGATCACGGTCTGCGTCCCGGCGGCCTTTTCGGCGAACGCCGCCAGTGAGCGCTGGGTGATCTCCAGCGGCTGCGACTCCGGGTCGGAGACCCCGTACTCGCCGGGACCCCAGTGTGACGGGTAGATCATCGGCGCGATGTAGTCCACCTTGCGCGCCATGGCGGTGATGTCCTGCCCGATCTGCGTCGGCCGGTTCACCGCGATCCCGAACACCGACGCGCCCAGGTACGCGCCCTCGGCCCGGACCGCGTTGCGGCTCTCCGTGAGGAAGTCCACGATCCCCTCCTCCGGCGTGCCTTCCAGGCCGGGGAACCGCAGCTGCTCGATCGGGCCTTCCGGCCGCCGCACGTAGTCGTAGAGGATGTCGTCGAACCCGGCCCGCGCGGCTTCCGTCGCGAGCGCGATGTTGTACTCCCGCACCTCGCGGTTGGCGAAGTTGGTGAACGCGTACTCGCCGTACCCGCTGGCCCACGGCTGCCCGTCGGCGCTCTGCACGACCCGGTCGCGCTTGCCGGACTCCCACGACGCCCTGGCCAGGATCGGGTCGCGGAACGCGACCAGCCTGCCGACGACGCGGATGCCCTCCTTGTGCAGCTGCTCGACGACCCCGCGCAGGTCGTAGTAGTTCTTCGCGGCGCCGATCTCCTTCGCCAGCGGGACCTGCGAGTTGTACCCGACCTCGCCGCTCTCGTCCTTGATGTCGAGCTGGACCGTGTCGATGAGCCCGTCCCGCGCCATCTGCAGCACCGGTTCCCGCAGCGCCGGGGCGGTCCACGCCACCGCGGTCATGTGCACCCCGCGCATCCCGGGGTGCCGCGCCCGCACCGGGACGCGCCCGGCCGCCCGGTTGCCCGCCGCGTCCTGCGCGCCGATCTCGATCTTCGCCGGGGGAGTCGGGATGGTCGCGGTGAAGTTGCCGAACTCGTTGACCTTCACCTCTTCGCCCTGGACCGTGACCTTTTCCGCGCCCTTCGCCGTGCCGCGCAGCGTCACCGGCTTCCGCGGGTCGCTGATCTCGATGGGCTGGAAGGTCAGCTCCGGGGCGGTGTTGTCGACGGTGAACGTGCGAGTCACCACAGCGTCCGGCAGCCCGGGGACCTCGTTCGGCAGCCGGGCGGCCAGCGTGTGCTCGCCGTCGCCGATCTTCAGCGGCGGCAGGACCAGCCGGCCGCCGTCACGTTTCGTGGTCAGCGGCTGGTCGTCGAGGGTGACCGCGACCCGGTCGAGGTCGCTGTCGCGTGCCGCCAGCACCCGGATGTCACGCAGCGACTCCGCGTTGGTGGTGACGTCGTCACCGAGGCCCTGGATGGCCAGCCCGAACGGGAGCGATTGCACCACCGCCGGTGTGACGGCGATGGCCATCGTGGCGATGATGGCCACGAGGACCAGAATCGAGTTCTGGGACCGCGTCCGGTGCCTGCCCATGTAACCCTCCCGCGCCGGTTGTGCCGAGCAGCGGGCACATTCCCCGGATCAACCGGGTCATTCGGGAATCCATCCCTTCGGGTTACACCCCGTTGCCTTCGTGCTACGCAGGGCGCACGTTGGAAGGCGTGACACCCAAGCTGGCTTCCCTCGTAGCGGTCCTGTTCCTGCTCACGGCGTGCACCACGGTCGTCGAAGGCCGGCCGCACGAGCAGCGCGACGACGGTCAGGAGTGGGCCGCGTTCGCGCCGCTGCGGTCCTCCGCCCCGGCGGTCCCGGCCGAACCGGCGTCGGTGCGCGCGAACGAGCTGGGGCGGGTGCCGGTGCTCATGTACCACCGGATCGTGCCGGAGACCGAGTCGGTCTACGACCGCACGCCGGAGGACTTCCGGGCGGAGCTGGAACGGCTGGACCGCGAGGGCTACGTGCCCGTGTCGGCGGCCGACTTCACCGCGGGCCGCATCGACATCCCGGCCGGCAAGCACCCGGTGGTGCTGACCTTCGACGACGGCGACCCCAGCCAGTTCGCCCTCGGCCCGGACGGCAACCCGGTGCCCGGCACGGCGGTGGCGATCATGCTCGACTTCGCCCGCAGCCACCCGCAGTTCCGGCCGGTGGCCACGTTCTACGTCAACGCGGAGGCATTCGGCGACCCCGGTGGCGCCCGGACCATCCCGTGGTTGCTGGCCAACGGTTTCGACGTCGGCAACCACACCAAGACGCACGCGAACCTGCGCGAGGCCGACGAGGAGACCGCGCAGGCCGAGATCGGCGAGCTGGACGCGCTGATCCGGCGCGCGGCACCGCAGGCGAACCCGACGACGATCGCGCTGCCGTTCGGCATCCACCCGCGGCCGAAGGAACTCGCCTTGCAGGGCAACGGTTACCGCTACCAGGGCGCGTTCCTGGTCGGCTCGAACCCGTCCGCGTCCCCGTTCACCGCCGATTTCGACCCGCTGAACATCCCGCGCATCCGCTCGCAGGGCGCGACGGGCGAGGAGGCTGAATACGGTTCGGCGGTGTGGCTGGACAAGCTCGCGCAGAACGCGGAAAGCCGGTACACCTCGGACGGCGACCCGGCGCGGATCTCCTACCCGAAGTCCGACACCGACGAGGTGGCCGCCAAGTTCCGGGACAAGGTGAACCCGTACTAGAGGGTGTCCTGTAGGGGCTGTGACCTGCGATAGTTGATCAGGACCGGGGGTGGGTCGTGGT
Source organism: Amycolatopsis sp. NPDC006125 (assembly GCF_040614195.1). Classification (NCBI taxonomy): domain Bacteria; kingdom Bacillati; phylum Actinomycetota; class Actinomycetes; order Pseudonocardiales; family Pseudonocardiaceae; genus Amycolatopsis; species Amycolatopsis sp. NPDC006125. The sequence continues at coordinate 944 of NZ_JBEXTZ010000023.1, read as the reverse complement.
GAACTGACCGCCAAGGCCTGGGCCCGGATCGAACCCCTGCTACCGCCGGTCGCGGGCCGGGGCCGGTACTGGCGCGATCACCGACAGGTGATCAACCCGATCCTATGGAAGCTGTGGACCGGGGCGCCGTGGCGGGACCTGCCCGAACGCTACGGGCTGGAAGACCGCCCACGAGCGGCTGCGAACCGGGACCGCGGACGGCACCTGGGAACGCATCCTCGACCACGTGGTCGTCAAGACGACTCGGTCGGAAACGTGGAGTGGATGATCAGCATGGACTCCAGCAACGTGCGGGCCCACCAGCACTCGGCTGGGGCCCGCAAAAAGGGGGATGCGCCACCGGATGGGTCGAAGCCCTCGCCATCGACGGGGAAGCCCTCGGCCGCTCCCGAGGCGGACTGACCAGCAAGATCCACCTCGCCGTGGACGGGCACGGCCTGCCCGTGTCGATCATCCTCACCGCCGGGCAGGCCGGGGACAACCCGCACCTGCTGCCGCTGCTGGACCAGATCAACGTCGGCCGGGACGGACCGGGCCGGCCCCGCACCCACCCGGACCGAGTGATCGCCGACAAGACCAGGTCCAGCATCGCCGCGCCGAGGGCGCGGCCGGTGGCCGCCCACCCGCGTTCGACTAGGGCGTGTCTGAGAAAGATCGCGGTTGGTGGCTGGGATGCTGCTGGTTGTGTCGCGGTTTGCGTTGCTCTCGGATGAGCAGTGGGCGTTGATCGAGGACTTGTTGCCGGCGCGGACCGGTAGGCCGGGGCGTCCGTTTTCGGATGCGCGGGCGATGGTGGAGGGAATCATCTACCGGTACCGCTGTGGGCTGGCGTGGCGGGATGTGCCGGCGGTGTTCGGGCCGTGGCAGACGATCTGGACCTGGCACCGTCGGCTGGCCCGGGAAGGCATCTGGGATGTGGTGCTGCAGCGGCTCCAGGCCTTCGC